>JALGUK010000506.1 GCA_029820875.1 Candidatus Zipacnadia bacterium | reverse complement strand
GAAGGAGTGCTGCAAGTGTCACAATCGAGAGACCTCAAGGGCACACGCCCCAATATATTGCTTGTGATATGTCACGACCTGGGCCGGCACGTGGGTTGTATGGGGACGGACATCGAGACGCCGGCGATAGATAGCCTCGCCGCCGAGGGTGTACTCTTCACCAACCATTTCTGCACCGCGGCGCAGTGCTCCCCCAGTCGGGGCAGCATCATGACGGGCAGGTATCCCCATTGCAACGGTCTGGTGGGGCTTGCACACATCGGGTGGGAAATCGGCGCGCAAGAGGTCACCCTTCCGATGTACCTCAATGCGGCGGGCTATCGTACGCATCTTATCGGTGTTCAGCATGAACATAACGAGTTCAGCATGAACATAACGAACCGCCGCGACTCGGATACCAGTATGTGGACACCAGCCGAACCGACGCCCGAGGCGCGACCGATAAGCTCATCGGCCTACTTGAGTCCTCAGCCGGAGCCTCCAAGCAGCCGTTTTTTGCCTCAGTGGGCTTTCGGGAGCCGCATCGGCCGTATCGTCAGGAGGGCTACGACAGGGACGATCCCGCCAGGGTGCAGCCGCTGCCCTATCTTCCCGACACTCCCGGGATTCGAGAGGATATTGCAGGGCTGAACGGTCTGGTCTGGAGCGTGGATGAGGCGGTCGGGCGGATCGTGGATGCACTGGAGCGAACCGGTCTTGCCGACAGCACCGTAGTGATATTTACGACCGACCACGGCATCGCCATGCCCAGGGCCAAGGGCACTTGTTACGACCCGGGTCTGGGGACGGTCTGCA
This sequence comes from Candidatus Zipacnadia bacterium, assembly GCA_029820875.1. The sequence goes on along the minus strand of JALGUK010000506.1, from coordinate 2,704 downwards.
TCATCCGGTGGCCCTCCCACATACAAGGCGGCAGGCGGCAGGATGAACTACTCACCAATTGCGACCTGCTCCCGACGCTCCTTGACCTTGCCGGCGTGCGGGTTCCCCCCCAGGTGCAGGGGCGCAGTTTCCTGGCCCTTCTCGAAGGCCGCAAGTACCAGCCCAATGACTACATCTTCGCCGAGATGACCTGGCACGACAAGTACAACCCCATGCGCTGCATCCGGACGAACGATTACAAGTACATCCTTAACTTCGGCGACCGCCCGTTGGTTTACATCCCCGCGGATATCTACGTATCTCCGTCGGGGCAGGCGGTGCGTGAGCAGTTCTACGGAAGCCGACGCCCCCAGGAGGAATTGTACGACCTGCGCAAGGACCCGCTGGAGATGAACAACGTCATAGACGAGCCGGAATATGCCGAGATTGCCGACGACCTGCGCCGGCGGGTCCGTGAGTGGATGGAGGAGACCAACGATTTCCTGCTCTACGGAGACTGCCCGCCTACAAAGGCGCAGCGTGAGCGCCTGGAGCGGCGGGAACTGGACAACTGAGGGCAGTCAGCGGCCGCAGCAGTGCTTGTATTTCCGGCTGGCTGCTCACGTAGGCCCGGGGGAGGGGCTGTTGCGTTTGATGGACCTCGCTAAGGCCTCAAACGCAGGGAGACTGTGGGCGTAGAAGCGCCGCCAACCCTCGCACAGCCAGCTCAAGCGGCCGGCGTCGCCGCCGCCGTAGATGCGGTGCTTAAGGCAGTCCCCTGCACAAAGCGCGAGATATTCACAGCGGGCGCAGCGGGGGTTCCACCGGGCCTTCTGCTTCCCGAAGCGCACGTAACGCGGCGAGTTTTGCAGCGATTCCCACGAGTCGGTGATGATGTTGCCGAGCTTCTTGTCCTCGTCCACGAAGAAATCGCACGGGTAGACGTCCCCATTGTGCTCCACTACGAAGTACTGGTTGCAATTGCGTGACATGTTGCAGGCATCCGCGCGCCCATTGAGGAGCATGTTCAGGACCGAGTCGAACCGCCGAATCGAGACCAGGCCGACGTCGGAGCTAATCCACTCGTCGAATATCTGGCACAGGAAGTCGCCCCACTGGGGACCGGTGATGGTGTAGGGGAGAGGCCTGCCATCCCTGTCGAACTCCACGCACGGAATATATTGATGGTACGCGATGCCAAGCCCGCGCAGGTACCGGTAGACGTCCCGGGCACGGTGGACATTGGCGGAGCTTACCAGGACGAGCGCATTGAACTCTACTCCCGCCCGCCGCAGGCATTCAATCCCTCGGAGCACGTCAGCGTGGGAGCCGCGTCCGGCGGCGTCGCGGCGGAAGCGGTCGTGGACCTCGGCGGGACCGTCCAGGCTCACTCCGACCAGGAAGCGATATGCGGCAAGATGGGCCGCGAATTCCTCATCCAGCAATGTGGCATTGGTCTGCAGGCCGTTGCCCACTACCGAGCCGGGCCGTGCCAGTTGAAGATGTACTGGGGCTGGTCGGTCGCCATGTAGCTTGCGACGAGCTTTTCGAGCACCTCGAGGGACATCCTGTGCCGCCCGCTGTGCGGATACAGCCTGCTGCGGCTGAGGTAGAAGCAATAGTCGCAGCGGAGATTGCAATCGGCCCCCGCCGGCTTGATGAGCAGAGAGAATGGTCTCATGTCCGCGTTGCGTATCCTCGCTACACACGGGTACGCACGGGCGTGACGCCCGTGCTACCGGGGGATGGGTAAGTCTGCGATTGTGCGAGCATCATCAGAACCCGGACCAGGGGCTCCAGCGCCCGCGGATGTAATCGCCGAGCCGCAAGACATCGAAGGTGACCGGTGCCGGCTTGCCCTCCTGGGCGCGTATTCTGACCTCGTCCTCATGCCCCAGGCGGCTGATAATCGGCCAGGTGACCCCATTTGCGGATGAGCCGCTCGGGTCCCAAAACACGATGCCGTCCGCACCGGCGTCGTACCACTCCACCGCCTGCTTGAGCACATCCTCCAGCCCGGGCAGCGCCCATGCGACCATGCAGGGGTACACGCGCACGTCGGTTCTCCGGGTGATTCGCTTGAAGTACTCAACATCAATAGGCTTTCCTGACGAGTGGGCCGCGCCCTTGTAGACGCCGATTGCGTCAACCAATCCCTCCTTCACCCAGCGCTCCACGTCCAGGCCGAACTTGCGGTTGTCTTCCTCGGTCTCAAGAACCATCGCGGACAGCTCCAGCCTCCGGCGGCGTCCCTGCGCCTTCTGAGTCTCATCGAGCAGCTCGCGTATCTGCCGCATGAAGCCGGTCATGATTTCCCCGCGCAGCTCGTAAATCCGCTGGTCGTCCTCCGGTACCTGCTTGGCATCCTCGCCGTACCGCTCCTTGAACATCTTGCAGAAGGCGTCCTCCCAGAGGATAAGCGGCACGCCTCGGTTGTAAAGGACGTTCAGGCCGTCCGGCTGGGCCTTGAGCACCTCGCGGAAGATTCCCAGCAGATGCTCACGCACTTGCGGGACGGCGAAGCTCATGCGGAGGACAGGGGTCCCGTCGCGGTCGTAACAGCGCCACTCGGGATGGGCCTTGTAGAAGTCGGATGTGAAGTAGTCCTCGTACGGCGGCGGGCCCTGCCAGGCCGCCGGGCGGATGCAGATATCAATCTTTGCGTCCATCGAATGGGCTGCCTCGACCGCGACCTGTGTGATGTCTATGCCCTTCTTAATCAGCG
>JALGUK010000505.1 GCA_029820875.1 Candidatus Zipacnadia bacterium | reverse complement strand
CGTACGTCAGCGGGCGTAACTGCAGCAATGCGGCCGAGGCCGAATTCTTCGCAGCAAAAGCTCGCCATAACAGTTCCTCCGATGACAGCGCGCCGGAGCTTCGCCTCGTCGGGGTCCCCCATCCGGCACAATAGTCCCATTAGCCCCCCGGCAAAACTGTCGCCGGCTCCGGTGGGGTCCTTGACGGTCGCCAGAGGATAAGGCGGCGCTATGAAAACACCGTCGCGGGAGAACAGCATTGCGCCGTGCTCCCCCTTTTTGACTATCGCGAAGCGCGGCCCCATCGCCAGAATCTCAGTTCCCGCCTTTATCAGGTTCGCTGTCCCCGTAATCTGGCGCGCCTCGGCGTCGTTCATCAGTGCGAGGTCCACCCGGCCGAGAACCTGCGAAAGCGCTTCCGGCTTGTTCTCTATCCAGAAGTTCATCGTATCACAGGCAGTCAGCTTCGGTGACGAAAGCTGCTGGAGCACCGACAACTGCAATTGAGGGTCTATGTTCGCCAGAAAAACGTATTCGGCGTTGCGATACTCCTCGGGCAGTTCGGGCCGGAAGTCCGCAAACACGTTCAGCTCGGTGGACAGCGTGTGAGCCTGGTTCATATCATACTCGTACCGCCCCGCCCAGCGGAATGTCCTTCCGCCCGGCACCCGTTCGACTGCTTTCGTATCAATCCCACGCTCTCGGAGGGCATCCAAGTGTTCCTCGCGGAAGTCCTCTCCCACTACTCCGACCAGCTTGACCGGTGCAAACAAGCTCGCAGCATACGAAGAGTATATCCCTGCTCCGCCGAGGGCATCAGTAACAGCGCCGAACGGAGTCTCAATGCTGTCAATAGCTATGGAACCTAATATAACAAGCTCGCTCATGCGTCGGCTCACCTCATGAAAGGGCAATACACGCCGGAAGCCCCGCGCTAACGCACTCGACTACGTCTGAGACCCTCACGCAGCACCATCAGAAAGAACCGGGGCAATGCGACCAGCCGCGGCAGACGTCTCGGCTCCCGAACGGTCCGATAAAGCCATTCAAGGCCGCAATCCTGCATCCACTTCGGTGCACGCCTGGTCCGGCCGGCAAAAACGTCGAAGCTCCCGCCTACTCCTATGCACACCGGCACTTGCAACTGCTCCAAGTGGCGGCGAATCCATTTCTCCTGGCGGGGGATGCCGAATGCCACAAACAGGACATCGGGCCTGGCCTGCCGGATGCGGTTGACTATCTCAGGCTCCTCGTCAGCAGAAAAGTAGCCGTGATGGGTACCAGCTACTTTCAACCCCTCGCACCGGCGGCACAGAGCCGCGGCGGCCTGCTCCGCAACTCCCTCCCGGCCTCCCAAGAGATAGACTGAATAGCCCCGGCGGGCGGCAAGAGCACAAATGCTCTCGAGCAGGTCACAGCCTGCAACGCGTTCAGCGATGGGCAGATTCAGCAGCTTGGCCGCCCACACGATTCCGGCGCCGTCCGGTGTCACGAGGTCCGCCTGCCTCATAATCTCCATGAACTCGGGGTCGTCCTGGGCATGCACGATGGCCGATGTATCGGAGGTTACAATCATGTGCGGCGAACTGGCGGCGATGAATTCCTCGATGCGCCCGAGCACGTCCTCAGCGGTTAGCCGGCTGACTGGCACGGAAAGTACGTCCACAGTCGCGCCAGAGCCATCGCCCGCCGCGGCTGTCGGTCTTGACAGAAGTCTTACTATCGCTATCGCTCCAAGAGCACCAATGCTCAATAATACTACCAGGAGCACAAACTTCAACAGAAAGTGGAGCTTTATCAGCGACGTCAGCAGGACGGCAATCCCGCACAAGTATACACTCAAACCGGCAAACCGGTATAGAAGATGAGGATAGCTCGCGGCGTAATTCCCTTCGCCATCAGCAGGTCGTGGAGGCGCTGCTCCCGCGACGCTACAACCAGACTCTGTTCGCCACGGCGCAGAGCTACTGCGGCCGTGTACGTGCTGTCAACTATCGGGATACCCAGAACAAGTATAGGTAGCACACCAACCAGGAAGGCTGTATTTTTGAGAGCACCGATAATCGAAACGACCCCAAGGGCGAACCCGATTGCCAGGCCCGAGCCGAACTGGGCGCCGCCGGTAAGAGGACGCACGCCGATAATCAGCCCGAAACAGGCGCCGGCAAGGGCCAATGCCGCCACGCGGGGGTCAGGGCCCATAATTTGCCCCTCGAGCGTGCATATCGCGACGAATGCCAGTGACGTGACGCCTCCGATTGCAACTGCTGAGCCGGGCAGGTTCGCAGTCCGGCTGAACGCCCAGGACGTGAACAGCAC
>JALGUK010000504.1 GCA_029820875.1 Candidatus Zipacnadia bacterium | reverse complement strand
TACTGGCTCATCAAGACAATCGCTGAGGTCCTTCCGAGCAGGAATCTGCCAACGTTACGGGCAGACATTACACTGGTGCCGTCTGCCGGGGTGACAAAACTCTTGCCCTTGGCCAGCATGTTGATAGGACACGACATCGAGATTGGTGCTCTTCTTGACGGGGACGAACCGGCTCGCAGGGAGGGCAAGAAACTCGTCGAGAAACTCCTTGCTGGCGAAGATCGTCGCTGTCTGTTTATCGGTGACTTTGTAGACGGCTTGGCTGATGCTGAAGTCGAAGACGTATTCTCTGAGGAATGTTATCTTTCGGCGGTGAAGGAGGCTTATCCTGACATCAAACTCACCTTCAACAAGGAGGAGAAAGAACAGAGCGGAATCGTCAAGAAATTGACCGCTTTCTTCAATCGCAAGGGCATTGGGCGGTTTGAGAAGTGGCGGGTGGCCGCTGTTCTCAGGGACTGGATGTTGGAGAAGCCCGATTCGATCCCGGAAGACGCTTACAGCACCATGTCGAAGATATTTGAAGCGGTGAATGCCGCCTTCGGCAAGTCAGAGATGGAGGATAAGACGTGTTAACCGCCCTTCACCTCGGCAACTTTAAGGCTTTTGCGGAGACGCAGCGTATCCCGCTTCGTCCACTTACGCTAATTTATGGCGCGAACAGCGCGGGCAAGTCGTCCATCATCCACAGCCTCGTCCTAGCCCGCCACGCCTTGGAGACCGGGAACTTGGACGTTCACCTCACGTCGGTTGGCGGTGAATCGGTGGACCTCGGTGGGTTCCGGCAGTACGTCCACCGACGGGAGGCCAACCGGCGCATGGAATGGGCCGTTGACCTCAATGCCAGCAATTTCAGAGGACGGCTGGCTGAGTTTTTTGCGCCAGCCAGCACTGTTACCATGGCCGTCTCAACGTCGGCGTCGCGCTCGATGACCAAGACCGTCCCAGGCCGGACGCGGTCCCGGAGGTGCACACCTACGAGCTGAGGGCCGATGGGCATGGCATTCTGCGCATGAGCCGACGGCCCGACGGCAACTTGCGCCTCGATAGCCTTGACCACGAACACCCGGTGTTCCGCGAAGCCATCAAGGCGATGGTCCTCTTTTCTACCACGACCGAGGAACTGCGCCCGGAAGACTACGAGGGACTGGACGAGGCTGTCGCCACGCTGGTCCCGGAGGTCATCGCAACGGCTGCGAAATTCCTCCCCGACGGGCTGGCCAAATCCGATATCTTCGCTCCTGGAAGCCAGCCGACGCTTTTCACCATAAGCAAGGGCCGAAGGCGGGAGGACCTTGCGGCGGTCCGGGGAGATGTCTCGGCTTCAGTACCTGGGGCCCTTGCGATCCTATCCGCCCCGCCACTTGGCGTTTGCTCAACATCACGATCCGAATTGGTACGCAGGCGGAGGGTACGCGTGGGACGTGGTCCGCCGAGACGCTCGTGTGCGTGCCTTGGTCAACGAATGGCTTAATTCTCCGGACCGCCTCCAGACGCCATACGAACTGGTCATTCGGGACCTGGTTGGGCTCGATCAGCTTGAAGCGCCCATTTGGGAAGCGTTGGAACGGCTTAGCGAAGATGGCCTTGATGTGGAATGGGAGGAAGGCAACGAGTATCACATCGGTGGAGCGATTCCGACTATCAAGGACTTTGACGGAGAAGTCGCACGACTTGTTGACGCGATTCGCAACGCCGAAGCCGATAAACTCGACGAGCTGATCCTCACGGATCGCCGCTCCAACACGGTGGTGAGCCACCGGGATGTTGGTATCGGCATCAGCCAAGTGCTCCCTGTGCTGGTAAGCGCCTATGCTGCCAAGAACCGCATCTTGGCCATTGAGCAGCCGGAAATTCACCTGCATCCTGCACTCCAGGCTGACCTCGGTGACGTTTTCATTCAGGCGGCGCTTTCCCACGGCAACCAATGCATCATCGAAACACACAGCGAGCATCTCCTCCTCCGCATCATGCGTCGAATGAGGGAAACCGCGCAAGGCAAGACGAACGGTCGCCCTGCCGTCAGACCCGATGATGTTGCCGTTGTGTTCGTTCAGCGGAAAGAGGCGCGAGCCGTGGCTCTCCAGCTCCGCCTTGATGAGGAAGGTGTCCTACTTGACCCATGGCCAGGGGGCTTCTTCGAAGAGGGATTTCGAGAGCGGTTCGGCGAGCTTCGGGGGTAATTGCATGCTCTACGAGTTCGCCCTCACCGTCGGCTGTTTCGAGAAGTTTCCTCAGGCAGTGGGCCCGGTGACAGACCAAGCCCTCGTTCAAATCCTGTACGGCCTAAGGCAGAACGGCATCTTAGCGAATCTCTACAATGGGAGCTGGTGGGCGGAGGTCCAGCGAAGAGGTAATGCGATTCCGGGTCGCGTCCGCGCGGTTGTCTTGGACCTGCTGAAACAGCTCTTTGACCGGGGACGCATTGTTGAGCGACAGAAAGAGGGCCAGTGCTGCCCAACGTGCGATGTTGAATGGCTTGACGAGGCAATAGCTTCCCACAATCGGGTTGCTTTTCAGGGCATTATCGCACGAAGGGACTCCATCAACGCACGCAACGGGCTGCCTCCATGCGCCATAGCGCTTGAGGAAGCGTTGCTTGCTCCCCAGTGGAACAATCGGACGATGAGTCGCCGTGTTACACGAACATCGGCAGAGTTCGAGTCGGCACTGGCCCCGGTGCTGGGTACGGCCCGCTTCATCATGCTCATTGACCCTCAGCTCGGACTCCGCGTAGCCAACGGAAACCTGGAGTTCTTGAGAATGCTGTCGGTGGTTGATAATTGCGCAGTGCCGGACAACCGGCGATGCCCGCTTCGGGTCGTGGAAATCCACACCAGGGATGATTCAAGGATTCCGAACGACCGATACGCAGGCGTTATCCAGGCTGTCGCGCGCGCGATGCCCAAAACGGTTGCCACCGCGAAGCGACGAGTCTTCCGTGCGTGGCAAGCCAAGCCAAACGGTCCGCCGCTCCACAATCGCCGCATCGTGACAAACCAAACAGCGGTGTCTTGCCCGTGGGGCCTCGATATCCACGAACGTCCAGGGCATACGCCGGGCGACGATGAGTGGGCCTTGCTCAATGATGATGTAAGGACGGCAATTTGGACTGACTTTCAGCCCAACAGTTCGCCCTATGACTTGCGTCACGATATTCCCTGGTAACAGAGAAAGGGTAACGATAGAAGGATCGAGCAATGGTGAAGAAGTCTGTGACCGTGGCGACAAGGCAGTCG
>JALGUK010000503.1 GCA_029820875.1 Candidatus Zipacnadia bacterium | reverse complement strand
ACTGCGTGGCTGTTCGGGCTATCGCTGAATAATTTCGTCGGCAAGATACTACGCGCTGCTCGCTCGGGCGTAGAGCTGCGCGTTACGCCCGATGAAGTGGGGTCGCCGACGGCGGCCTCCGACCTTGCGGCCCGCATAATGGACATTGTGGGGCGCGTGCCGTTCGGCACGTACCACCTGACCAACAGCGGGGATGTCTCCCGCTACGCATGGGCGAGGCAAATCGTGCAGATGGCGGGCCTGGACGTACCGATTACGCCGCCGGCACGGCGGCCCGCCAACTCGCGATTGGGGAACCGAGCGTTGCAGAAGGCAGGCTTCAGTGCGATGCGCCCCTATCAAGAGCCACTTGCAGAGGTCGTGCCGACGCTGCTTGACATGCTATCACAAGAGGCAGAGGACAGCACAGGGAGGATCTGACATGGATTTCGAGGTCAAAGACCTTTCGCTCGCTCCGGAGGGCGAACTTCGCATCGAATGGGCGGACAGGCAAATGCCCGTGCTCGCTATGATTCGCAGCCGCTTCGCCGCGGAGAAACCGCTGGAGGGACAGACAGTCGGCGCGTGCCTTCACGTGACAACGGAGACGGCCAATCTTGCGCGGACTCTCCAGGCAGGGGGGGCGAAGGTGCTCCTGTGCGCTTCGAATCCGCTGAGCACGCAAGACGACGTGGCCGCTGCACTGGTGAAAAACCACGGTATCTCCGTCTTCGCCGTGCGGGGGGAGGACACCGATACATACTATTCCCATGTCAACGCGGTACTGGACGCCCAGCCGACCATGACGATGGATGACGGCGCCGACCTGGTATGCACCGCCTTGTCGAAACGCCAGGACGTAGCTGAAGGGATAAAGGTCGGTTCCGAGGAGACGACGACAGGGGTTATCCGCCTTCGAAGCATGGAGCAGAACAAAGTTCTGCGGTATCCCATTATTGCGGTCAACGACGCGAATACCAAGCACCTGTTCGATAACCGGTACGGGACAGGACAGAGTTCGATTGACGGCATCCTGCGCGCTACTAACATATTGCTCGCCGGCAAGACATTTGTGGTCTCCGGGTACGGAATGTGCGGACGCGGAGTTGCGATGAGGGCCAATGGTATGGGGGCCAACGTGATTGTGACGGAGGTTGATCCGTTGCGGGCGCTTGAGGCGGCAATGGACGGCTACCGCGTAATGCCGATGAGTGAGGCTGCAGCAATAGGCGATATCTTCGTGACTCTGACAGGGGACGCTCAGGTGATTCGTCGGGAGCACTTCGAGGCTATGAAGGATGGCGCCATCGTTGCAAACTCCGGCCACTTCAACGTGGAAATTGACATCTCCGCTCTTGAGGAGATGAGCACAAAGCGCCGCCGGATCAGGCGGGATGTGGAGGAGTTCACGTTGGCGGACGGCCGGAAAATCAACTTGCTGGGTGAGGGACGGCTCATCAACCTGGCGGCAGCCGAGGGGCATCCTTCAAGCGTGATGGACATGAGCTTCGCCAACCAGGCGCTCTCGGCCGAGTGGGGGCTTGCCAACGCCGATGACTTGGAGACGAAAGTGTACTCGGTGCCGCGGGAGATTGACGAGGAGATTGCGCGCCTGAAGCTGAAGTCAATGAACATTGAGATAGACGAATTGACCTCTGAACAGCGCGAGTATCTTGCGTCATGGCAGCTCGGAACATGACCGCCTCCGCGTGCATGACCGTACAGGAGGGTTGAGACAGTGTGGGAGTACCTCGCCCTCCCGGGAGCGACCTCAACGGGGATAGGGTGGAGCGTTTCCCGCCTAGCGAAGGGCAAAGCCGATCGCCGAGGCCCGCTACAGGTGCTGGCTCTTACCGCCGGGGTTGGTGTAGCGGGGTTGATGGCGACAGGCAGATATCCGCTGGCCTCGTTGGTGCTGCTGGCGACGGTCGGCGTGGCGTGCATCGGCATCCTGGGGGACTACTTTCGGGGGGCGCGGGCCTGGTGCTTCGTGGCGGTTGCCGTCTGCGCACTCGCGTTGGTGTTGAACGGGGCTGCTATTGAGTCGCTGAAACTCCCGTTTACAACTCGTTTCATCAAGCTCGGTGCGTTCTCGGGCGTTGTGACGGTCCTATGGGTGCTGTTCACGTCCTGGGCGTTCAGCCGGACTGCGAACCTGCCCGGCTCAGCAGTTGCAATCGGAGGCGTCACGTCACTGGCATTCGTCGCGATATGCACGCTCGAGGGGCAA
>JALGUK010000502.1 GCA_029820875.1 Candidatus Zipacnadia bacterium | reverse complement strand
ACGGCAGTATACGAGCGTTCCTTCGCCGATGTGGCAAAGTAGGCTCTTGCTCTCAAATGACGGCGAAAAACACCCCTCAGACCGCACGCATACCGAACGCCTCGTGCGATTGCAGCAGGTTCTGCAAAGGTGCGTTGCCCGAAGCATCGGTGGGGAGAACGGGTTGCCCATTCTGCGAACCGAGATTTCGCCGGACAAGGCGCAAAGCCTTCGAGACCTTCACCGACTCTGTGACTGGGTGATTACATTGGACAGGAATGCGGGCATCGAGTATTTCGACTCGCCCCGGGACAACAAGGAAATCTACGACGCCTATGTAATCGATTGTGTACCGGAGCGCGAAGACTTGGGCTGCCTCCAGTTGATAACGTCAACCAGCAATCTTGAAGAGGTCAGGAATCTGTTGGACAGTGCGCTGGATCAGATGGCGCTAAGCCGCAGTCGGCGGAACGCCGAGTTCCTCATGGAACACCTAAAGGCGCTTAGCGGCCGGCTCGCCATCCGGCTGACCGGACAAAAGGCGCCGACGTCGGAGCTCATTGCGCTGGCACTGGTGCACGCGTATTGTCGGCACGCTTCAGAAAGCAGTGACTGCTGGCTACCCCTCGATCGTGGGTTCCTTATCCCGGTTGACGATGTCCGCGACCTGCTTCCCCCAGTGTCGGCCAGCGGCAGCAACGAGAACGCAAAGAAGTCGCGGCCTGATCTGATCTACGTGAGGGCCGTGCCGCGTAAAGGACTCGTTTTCCGGTTTGTGGAAGTGAAATACCGCCGGCATTTGCGCGCCGCGCGAAACCCGGAAACGCTGCACAGTATTCGCCAACAGGTTGAAGCCCTTCGGAACCGCTGGGAAGAATGGTATTCGAACGAGGACGTTTGCTCGCCGTTCAGGGGGATCCGGCGTGCCAAGCTTGCCCGCGTACTGCGTTTCTACGCCGACAAGGCGCACAGGCATTACCTGTCACAGGAGCAATATGAGGCTATTTCCTCCGAGATCGACCGTATGATTGAGAAGGGCGCAGGCTACTCTTTTGCGCAATTGCCCCAAAGTTACCGTGGATGGGTGTTGTGTCCTGAGTATGCGGGCGCTAGTCCCTTGGAGATCTCTCCCGCGGGATGGGACACGCGAGTATTCCTATTTGGTCCTGGGCTCTTGCCTGACTCGGAGTTCCGCCGAGAATCGATTGGGGCTCGCCGCGATGCTCGTACGCAAACGCCTTCTGTTCCGTCCTCGCCACGGGGATCCGAAGCCGAAGAGGCGGATGACAGGCCGGATTCCCTGGAACGGTCGACGGTTGCCTCTAGCGGCAAGCCTCATGGGGAATCTGTACCTTCTATTGAGGACACCGAGCAGACCAGCGAAGCCGTTCCCGTTGTCTGCTTTGGGGCGGACGTGCTCACGGGCGCAGAGGTGCGTTGGCCGCTGACCGTCAAGGGAAATCCGCACCTGCTGGTGGCCGGACTGCCCGGGATGGGCAAGACAACCTGCCTCTTGAACATGTGTAAACAAATGCTGGATGCCGGCATTCGGCCTATCGTATTCTCTTATCACCAGGATATCGACGATAAGCTCAAGCACCTTGTTCGTTCGGTTCGGTTCATCGATTTCCGCGGCTTGGGTTTCAATCCGCTGCAGGTTATGGATCGGGAGTCCCGGATGGCTTATCTCGACGTGGCCGGGGCGCTGCGGGACATCTTCGTCGCGATCTTCCCCGAGCTTGGAGACATCCAGGGAGAACGCATCCGCAGAGCCATCAAGGATAGTTTCGTGGAGAAGGGCTGGAATGACCCAAACGCTGTTCTGACGGAATCCTGCAAGATGACCCGAAACCCGACCGCGGGTTGAAGAGCCTGCTGGCGCGTTTGGAGGAGCTGGCCGATTACGGCTTTTTCGACTTGGCTGAGTCTCACGAGAGCCTGTGGGAGAGCAACGACCCCGTCGTAATCCGTATTCATGCAACTCAGAATGACAATTTGCAGAAGGCTTTTGCCTCGCTCGTCTTCTACGGGCTGTACAAGGATATGTTCCGCCGAGGCATCCAGGATCGCATCACACACGCCGTCGTATTCGATGAGGCCCACCGAGCGGCCAAACTCAGACTCATCCCCACCATGGCCAAGGAATGCCGAAAGTATGGTATATCCCTCGTGCTTGCTTCGCAGGAGGCAAAAGACTTCAACGTTTCGCTGTTTTCGGCGATTGCCAACTATCTCGTGCTGCGATTGACCGAGGCCGACGCAAAGGCACTGGTGCGCAACGTTGCGAGCTCGGACCAGGAACGGGCGTTGATGGATAGAATCAAGCAGATGGAGAGATTCAAAGCACTCTATTTCTGCGAGGGCAAGAAAAGGGCGACTCGAGTCGCGCTGCTGCCCCTGAATATCCCTTGCTGACGGCATCTACCAACAAACGCACGAAGTGT
>JALGUK010000031.1 GCA_029820875.1 Candidatus Zipacnadia bacterium | reverse complement strand
GCCAGCCTGATCCCGAGGGCATCGAGCAGACCGTGGACTCCCAACTCGTTTTCAGCCGCGACGGCATACACTGGAGACGAATGGGCAACAGGCAGGTCTGGCTGCCTCTTGGCCCGTACCAGAGCTGGGATGATAAGCAACAGTGGTTCGCCAACCCGCTGGTGATGGGCGACGAGATATGGTTTTACTACTCCGGTGTAAACGTGCGCCACCAGTTCCCTGACTTGTACCTTGCGGGCACACGCGTGGGCGGCCGTTGGCGCGGGGGGCAGATTGGCCTGGCGACCCTGCGACGTGACGGATGGGTCATGGCCCGCCCCGAGGCCGACGGTGGCTGGCTTCTTACCAAACCACTCAAGCTCAAAGGGAAAACACTCTTCGTCAACGCTGACGCCGGCAAGGGCGCACTGACCGTTTCCATCTTGGACAAGGACGGGCAGCCTATCCCCCGTTTTGACCGATTCAGTTGCGTCCACATCACCAAGGACGACACGGCTATCCCCGTCAGGTGGCGAGCGGCCGACCTGGCATCACTCGCAGGAAAGACAGTACGGCTGAAGTTCTACCTGAGGCATGCCGCCTTGTACTCGTTCTGGTGCGAATGATTGGTATAAACGCCGAGCGCGGATTCAATTGAAGGAGGCTGGCCATGCGGGCAAGCGCAACTATTTTCCTTCTTCTGGGCGCCACAGCCGGGGCCTGGGCCGCCGTGCAGTCGGTGGAGGGCTACATCATGCCCCCGAAGGGCCGAGGCTTTTTCAATCCAAGCACCGTCTATGCGACCAACCGGAATGCGCCGGGGTACGGTGACCTCGTCCAGATCGCCATGGAATCCGACGGGAGCGACAGCTCGGCGGGAATACTGCTGCGCCGCTCGGCCGACAACGGCCGCACGTGGACGCCGTTTAGCTACCTGGAGCGGTACGTTCAGATAGGCAACGACCGCATAAAGTACGGGCCGGCCTCGCTGTTTGCCGACCCGGACAACGGGTTGATGGTCTTTTTTACCCAGGAGGCCTACTACGAGAACAATAAGCTGGAGTCAACTTGGAAGAAACGGCGCATCGTTTACCGCATTTCGCGTGACAACGGCCTAAGCTGGTCCGACCACATTAAGCTCATTCAGAGCGGCAACGACAGCGCGGGAAAGCCATTCGACGAGACGCACTGGATGGAAGGCGCGGTCTACGGACGCAACATGAGCACCACAATCGGCGGTATGGCAATCAAAATCCGCAAGGATGGCCCCAACCGAGGCAAAATCCTGTTGCCTTTCCAAATCCAACAGGTTGACGAGACCGGCAAGCTGTTTATGCCGGTCTGGGGCGGCTACATGGCCTCCGGGTGTCTTATCGGGACATGGAATGATGACCTCTCGGACCTGACGTGGGAGTGCAGCAACCAGGTAATCGTTCCTCACACCCTCAGCTCGCGCGGCGTCTTCGAGCCGACGGTCGCCGAGCTGCCCGATGGGCGCATCATAATGGTGATGAGGGGCAGCAACGCGGGACTGAAAGGGGCAAAGGGCGTCAAGTTCGTGAGCGTCTCCGAGGACCAGGGGAAAACCTTCAGCGAGCCCGTACCCCTGACCTTCGACGACGGCTCCCCGATGCTCTCGAGTTCATCGCTGTCGCTGGTGCTTGCCGCCTCCAACCAGAAGGTATACTACTGCGGGGTCATTACTGAACAGCAGCCGAATGGTAACTGGCCCCGATACCCTGTTTGCCTAGCCGAGATAGACCCTGAGACGGTCACGGTGAAGAAGGACTCGGTCATCGTGGTTGCAGACAAGCACGGCGATGACACGGACAAGGCCCAGTACGTCAACCACTGGATTTACGAGGACCCTCATCGCAACGGCTTCGTGGTACTAACGCCGCACTTCAAGACCACCGTCGCCGAGACCGCCGTCGACTGGCATTTCGTGCCTATGCCATAAACAAAGAGGAGCGAAAGCAGTGCGGGTGCGAGCGCTGAAAGTGTTCCTGGGGTAATATTGATTCCGGCAGCATTCTCTGCCTGAACGGCCTATCCGGCTCAGGTTCTTCCTCGAGAACGCGAAGCTCTATTCTTTCCGGTTTGAAAGGGGGTGAAGATGTACAGGAGAGTTCCGCAATCCCACAAAAACTTTTTGCCCGAAAGAAGGGATGGAGAGGAAAAGTGTAGAACAAAGCTCGTGTAACATTATATTAACCCACCAAGGAGGGATGAGACGTGACAGGTAGGCGTGGTTTTACTCTCATCGAGCTGCTGGTCGTGATTGCAATCATCGCGATTTTAGCAGCTATCCTGTTCCCGGTCTTTGCCAAGGCACGTGATAAGGCATTGACCGCGTCGTGCCTCAGCAACCTCAAGCAGACCGGGCTGGCCATGCTGATGTACAACACCGACTATGATGAAACCATGATTCCGGCCTGCATCATTTACCCAGGCGTCGGGAACAGGTACTGGCGGGACATCATCGAGCCTTACGCCAAGAACTTCCAGCTTCGCGACTGTCCCGCGTGCGGGTTGAAGTACCAGGGACCCGGGCAGGGCGGTCCGTACGGCTCAGGTAGCTATGCCATCAACTTCGTAAGCTACGGCGCCAAGAGCGAGGCGGGCAGCGCGCACACGCCCCCCGCGTCCAACTGCGGATGGGGAGGCCGCTACTGGACCATCAGCACCGCCCAGGTGGACCACCCGGGCAACACCATCTGGTGCTTCGACTACTTCAACGGGTATGCGGTTTGCTCCACTTCGGGTGATGTGCCCACTATCGCCGACGCCCTGGCGTTCCACCCGGCCCATGAACCCGGGCGCCGGCACAACGGTGCGCGTAACTGGCTGTTTGTGGACGGGCACGCCAAATGGGCACACGCAAACACCATGCCTTATGACAACTGGTGGTTCATCGAAGAGCACTAATCCAGTGAAGCACAAAAAACTCAAGGGCCAGCCCATCCGGCTGGCCCTTTTTCCTTTGCCTGTGCGGAACGGAGTTTGCTCAAGCGCTACCTCTGCAAAGTCTGCAGGTAGGAAGCGGCTCGCTGGTCCTCCGGGACTAATTGAACGGTAATTCGGTCCTGGCACTCGAGCAAGCGGTAACATTCGACAGCGGTCGCGTAGGCGTCGTGGGCCTCGGCTGCATCCAGCGGAATGCGCATGGCGTCTGTAGGGTTGACCACCGCCAGGCGGCGAGGGGCAATCGTTGCCGCAACGTCAGGCAGGTCATACTCGGCAAGCACACCCGGGACGAAAGACGCCGGCGGATGACGATAGATTTCACTAAACACAATTGAACGGTAAGTCGCAAGGGCGCCGTCACTGACGGTAACGGCAATGCGACTGTCCAATGCTCCTGCGTGAAGAGCTACAAGGCCCATGTCCCCTACGCCGATGACGGAGATTCGAGACGGGTCCACATCGTCTCTGCTAACCAGGTAATCCACGCATCGTGCGACATCGAATGTGCGCAAGCCCAGTATGGTTGTGCCAATCAAGAAGGCATTGCAGGCGCAATTCGCCTCCGCACCGAGCAGAAGCTGCGCCCAGCTCTCGGGCTGGTCGTAACTCCGGCCCTCGCGCGACGCCGTCTCGCCCACGCCACGAACATCGGCCGCAAGCACCACAAAACCGGCCCGCGCCAGCGTCTGGAGGATCTCAATGTCCGCCGCCTTGCCTCGCTCATCGAGGTAGAGGACGGCGGGAAGCCGCCCAGCGGCTTCAGGCCGGAGTGCAATACACGGGACGGGCATCCCGGGCTCGCTCTCGAAAAAAAGACGCTCAGCCTGCAACCCGTCGTCAACTTGTTTATCTACGACTTGCACCTGGACGGAAGCAGGCGTATGCGCAAAGCCGATAAGCTGCCGGCTCCGGTCGCGAATCTTCACGCAGTAGTCCTCGGCCTGCCCGCGGCTCTCCAATATCGGCGGCGGGGGAAGAATGGTCTCGGCATACCGGCGCACAACCGTAAACGGCGTCTCCCCGCCAAGCGACGTCGCCACCTGCCCGGTCTCGGTGCACCAGAGGTCTTCATCCATCTCAATATGGAGCTCAGGCTCCTGCGAGTCCTCATCTTCATTGTCAAGCCACTTGTTCTTCCAGGCATAGGTTGCCTCTCGGTGCGGCTGCTGATAGCCGTGTTCCCCGGGCGCCTCGAAAAGATTGAACCTTTCCCCTATCCCCAGCATCTCGTAGATGCGCCGTGCCTCAGCCGCGGCCTCACGGGTTCCCTCGATGGGGAAAAAGTCGCCCACCGCCGCGCAAATCTGCAATGCGTGCGGGGCAACCGCGGCCGAAATATCATGGTGATCCAGTCCCAGCTTGATGGCGGGAAGCGGATTCTGCTCCGGGTCCGCGATAATGGTGCTGAGCGTCCGCTGCTCGAGTGTAGTGATGAAACAGACCGTTGATGCGGCCTTTATCCGTTCGTCGAGCGGAGTCACCCACGATGTGTTCGTCCCGCCACCGGAGCAACCGGTGCAGCCGATTCTTCCCGGGTCCACCTCCGGCCGGGAGCACAAATAGTCAATCGCGCGGATGCTGTCCCATATCATCAAGTTCGCAAGGTTGATTCCGGCCAGATAGCACTGGTAACCCACCATCGCATGTTCGGAGGTGGGACCGCCGATGCGTGAAGCTCCCTTTTCGGGGTCCCAGTATTGCTTGCGCTCTCCCTGGCCGCAAGGATCGTATATCAGCACGACATACCCCTTTTTCACCAGCCCCTGGCAAACCGATTGGTAGGTGTCCATTGCCTTGCCATTGTCACTGTGGCCGCATGGCACCAGGACGCCGGGCAAGGGGAACGTCCTATCCTTGGGGATGTAGAGGTTGGCGGTGACATAATAGCTCGGGCGGCTCTCAAAGATGACCTTCTCGACCACGTAGCCGTCCCTCTGCAACCGGCCTGTCATGCGCGCATTCAATGGAGTCCGCTCCGGGAACGGACCGATACAACGCTTGAACGTTTCCACAATCCACCGGCGGCGCTTCCGCCACTGCTCGGGTGATTGGACCTTCGCCCGCTCCCTCTGGGCAGCTTGGAAAAGCGGAATTGCCTTTTCAGTCAAGTGGTCGTAAAGCAGCGACCCGAGATTAGCGTCCCAGGGTGTGCCGCTGAGGACACCGATAGCGAGTGCGGCTGTCTCTAAGCTCATATCGCCCTCTCCCCCATTTATGGCTGTTGCTGCAAGCCGTGTCAGACCTCAATCACTTCGATATTCGCGGGCTTGGCTACTCCAACCCCACGCTCCGCGGCCGAGAATATCCACTGCGGTTTGCGCCCCGCAGCCTCGAGCGACGGTTTCCCGATTACCTTCCGCCGCTTCTCGATAATCTGCCATCCTACATAATCGTGGGCCACAGGGTCGCGGGAAAGGATAAGCGCCTTCTCCTCCCAAAGATTCTCGGGCGAAAGCCCAGGCCCTCCATCGGCCATGCCCCGAATGGCGTCACAAACAATCAGTTTTTGCTTGTTGCGGATGGCCGGAAGCGCGTTGAGATCTGCGATATAAGGGTCACAGTGATTCCCATGGTACTCGCTCGGGTTGTCGAAGCTGCCGTAGTGGTTCTTCAGCGCGAGGCTGACGCCTGCGATGCTGTGATCCTTCAAAATCGGGACGTTGACAAGCGCGGTAATCTGCTGCGTAAGGATTGTTGCAAGGTGTCCGTTGAAGGTGCCGTTTGTGGTCCGCTGCTCCTCCCAGCCGGTGCCATGGCAGCGAATGCCCTCGCCACGGTTTATCTTATACCCCGTCTTGGCGAGGTCCTTATCGCTGCGGTCCCAGATTACAACATTGGACCGAGCTACCCCTGCCTTGAGGATGCCCGCCCCGATGGCTGATGCCACCTCCGGATGGGTCGAGGCGTTGGGGCCGAAGAGGCAATTGACCTTAAGCCCCACCACGTCATCAGGTGAAAACAGAGCCTTCCAAGCCTCCTCCTCGGAGTCGGTGCCCATCAGCGCGGTGATTCCCCTCGCCAACATCTCTTCAAGCAATGGCTGTTGATAAGCGCGCTCTCCAGTCGCACGGTCGTCACGGACAATGACAACACGCGATTTTTCAGTCGGCACGGCCTCCGGCCCGCCTGCGGGAGACTGTGCAAACCTCGATTGAGTCCGTCTGACAGCAGCCTGCCCCCCGCGCCGACAGCCGGACAGCCCAAGACCTGCAACCGCACCGGCGGCGGCTGCGCTTTTGAGAAACTCACGGCGCGTCAGTTCTCTGTCAGTCTCCATGTAAGTCTCCCAGGTCTTCTCAACTTTCGGCCTCGAGTTCGCGAATCCCATTCGGAACTCCTTCCGGCGCTTCCACACAGAGGAGGATGAGGGAATCGCCACGAGGAATATAACGTAGGAAAATCTGTTGTGTCAGTGTCCAGAGAAAGGAGCCGTTGCAGTCCAGTGCTTAAGACAAGATTGTTGGGGAATACAGGGGTCGAAGTGTCGGAGATTGGCCTGGGCGGAATCCCACTAATCTCCGCGCCTATGGACAAGGCAGTCAAAATCGTAAACCGCGCGCTCGACCGCGGGATTAACTACATTGATACGGCCCGCGCATACAATGACAGTGAGGCCAAAATCGGGAAGGTAATGCGCAAGCGGCGGGACGAGTGCTTTCTGGCCACCAAAACCGCCGCCCAGGATGCAAAAGGCGCCCTGGAGGACCTCGAGGTCAGCCTGAAGGAGTTGCAGACCGACCATCTCGACTTGTGGCAGCTCCATGACGTCTCCACACGCGAACGGTTCAACAACATGGTCAAGCGCGGTGGGATGCTCGAGGCCGCCAAGCGCGCACGGGACAAGGGCAAGTGCCGGTTCATCGGCATCACCGGCCACAACAAGGACCTGCTGCTCGAGGCCATCGAACTCGGGGAGTTTGACACGATTCTGTGCGTTTACAATCTCGGAGTTCATGACACTGGGGAAAAGGTCATCCCCACCGCCAAGAAAAACGGGCTGGGCGTCGTCGTAATGAAGCCTCTTTCCGGCGGTATATTCTTCCGCCGCAAGGACACCAAGATCACGCCCGAGGAGGCCTGGCGGTTCGTCCTCGGCAACCCGGACATAAGCGTCGCGCTGGCCGGAGCGAAGCTGCTGAGGGATGTGGAGCAGGCGGTACGGGCATCCCGGCGCTTCAAGCCCTTGACCAAGGCACAAAGGGAACGCCTAATCAAGGCCGCTAAGTCCCTGGGCGAGGACATCTGCCGCAACTGCGGATACTGCCGCGACTGCCCGCAGGGCATTGACATCCCCACGATCATGCAGCTATTCGATGACGCGAGGATTTACCCGTACGAGTGGCCGCGGCACCGTACAATCTATGCCAAGCTCTCGCCTCAGGCGGACGCCTGCAAGGAATGCGGTCAGTGTGAAGAGGCCTGTCCGTTCAATTTGCCCATTATGGAGCGGCTCAAGCAGGCGCACCAGCGGTTCAGCCAGCCGGTCTGAAAGGCTCAGTCGGGGCTGTAAGCCCGCACGAGGCCTTCGAGACGGGAATTGGAGAACTTGAACGCGGTGCCCTCTATGTTGCAGTGGACCTTCAGGTACCGGGCCTTCAACTCCAAGCCCGAAAGCTCGATTACGACATTACCTAATTCATTGCGGCGTACCGCGTATTGCCAGGGCCCTTGATATGGGCGGTAGGTGCGGTTGTCCTCGCTGGTCCAGAGCGAGAGGGTCTCGCGGGTAACCGGTGTGGGCCAGGCCTTGGCCTGATTGGCGGTGAGAGTCAGCCGCGTGATGCGTTGCGGCGCATCGAACGCAACAACGATACTGCGCCGACGGTAGTCCAGGGCACAGCCGCCACCTCCCCTTGCGAAACCGGCGGCGACGCCGTTTGCGGGCTGTACATCGTCATCAATCACTGCAATTTTCGCCGGTAACGCCGCTCCGATTTCCTTCTCCCACTGGCGATAGGAATCGGAAATGACCGGGTAGAGGTCGAACGCCTCGAAGTGAATCTGCTCGTGCAGGCAAATGCCATCCAGCGGCGGCAGGTCAAGCATCTGGTAGATGAAGCGCTTGATTTTCGGTGGATAATACTCCCGCGGGGGGTCGGTGTCGGCTTCCCCCCACGCCCAGACGTTGCGCCAGGCGGTGACCTTCAAAGGCCGGTCGGTCAGAAGCTTGTAATGGAAGATGGTTGCAGCGTTCGGCCAGTCCAACATGCATATCTCATCTATGAGGCCATCGTGCACCAACTCGTCGGCGTCAACGAACATGCGGCTCGCGCGGGCCGGATCGGCTGTCGCACTGCTGAGCGCGACGGCCAGGGGCAGGTTCCCCGTCACCTGCCGCACCTGTCGCATCCAGCCGGTGAGAAACTCGCCCTTGAGCTTGACAAAGCGAAGCTCGTCCAGTGACCCCGGCTCGGCCTGGCGCGGGTCCTTGCCGTAGCGCTTCTTGTATTCCTTCACAACCGATTGTAACCGTAATCGCGCGCAGCATCGGGCGGCCAGGACGCGTGTGACCGCGTGGAGAAGAAGAACCCGTCCACGCCGTACTTGAGTATCTCGCGCACCTCCGCAAGACGATGCTCCCGGACCTCAGGCTCGGCGTAGCAGGGTGCCCCGCGCACAAATGACTTCCCATCGCGGCTCTGGAGCCAAAGCTGCGGACGGGCCTCGAAGAACTCGTCCTCGAGATTGGGGAAGTAGCTGTCGTAGAGGGTAATCCAGGCGTAGAGCGGCAGCCCGTGCTTGTGAGCCTCCCGAACGGCCACCTCGAGCGGGTCAATCCTCTGCAATACCAGCTTGAGGCGATCGCATTCAAATCCATCCTGGAGGTTGCCCTGCTTATCAGCTTTCCTCGGATCCCCATTGAAGGTGGTCATCTCCTTGCTGCGATAGGCTACCTCCCCGCACACGGAGATGCGATACAGAATCCGGTCCACACCCCCTGCCGCCGAATCCGCCATCATCCGGGCCATTTCTTCATCGATGTGATCGAGGCCCCAGATGCCCAGCGCCCCCACAATGTCGAAGTAGTCCAAGTTGAGCGTGACCGTCTGTCCCGTCGGAGCAGCAGCCTGAACCAGAGCCGCACCAGAGCACGCAAGCAAAACAACCGCCACGAGGAGTACATTTCTCATAACAGCATGCCTCCACTCGGATTCGTTTCGATATAATTTCCCTGGTGACCTAGACTTCCCTCTGCCAACCAAGGGAGTTTGTACGGTGGTGACGAAAAAGGGGGCGCGTCTGAAAATGCAAGTGCCTCTGCGAAGGAGTCGATGGATGATGCAGGATGCGAAGGTATTGCGGCTTCTGTTGATCGCTGTATCGGCTGGACTTTTATGCACCTGTGTGTGGCCCAAGCCATTGAAGTGTATGGACCGCTTCAAGTTCAAGGGCTTCGTAATCGGCGCCTGGTGGGGCCCGGATGCAACGGAAGAGGGCTACAAGCTTTACAAGGATGCGGGCTTCAACGTGGTGATGCAGGCCAGCCGCGGGCAGATGCCGGACGAACAGTTGCGCTTGGCCGAGAAGCTCAGGCTGAAGGTGATAATCGACACTTTCACACCGAACAATCGGCCTTGGGGAGGCGTCCAACCGCCCGACGTGGACCCGAATGAAGACGGCCAGCACGCAGCACGCCCCGGGGAACTCGAGTGGCTTCAAGAGCGCTACGGCGACCACCCGGCCCTGGTCGGATACCTGCTCAACGACAACTGCGGCCTGCACGATTACACGGTGGAGTGTGCCCGGTACCTGCTGAAGACGGCGCCCGGGATGTTCCCGTGGATGTCCACGAATCCCGACCCGGCCGGCCAGAGCAAGGTGCCGATGCCCATCATTACGACCCAGAACTATCCATTCCTGTATAATTTCCGCGAGCCGGAACGAACCAAGCGCTTAATCTTCTGTAATACACTGGAACGGGACCGCGTCGATTCCAATCGGTATCAGATGGCCATATGGCCCTTTGTCAACGTCGCCGGAGGTGTGACCCCGTCACAGCTCCGCTTCCAGCTATTCACATCCATCGCCTACGGCGCCCAGGGGATACCCTATTTCTTCTGGCATGAGTGGATTGGGAACGGCAGGCGCGGCCCGCTGTTTCAAACCGCGAAAGCCTGTAACCGTTACATTGCTTCCACGGTCGGGCCGCGCGTGTTGGGACACCGCTGCATAGGCGTCTATCACACCCCCGAAAGCGAGATGCCTGCCGGCGGGCTGCAGCCGGTGCCCGGACAACTGGTCGAGAGCATGAGCAGCCGCCTTCTCGCTGGAGTGCTGGTGCCCGAAGACAGCTTCCTATCCGGCAACAACACTCCTAACTACCTGATGGTGGTGGATAAACGCACCGTCAAGATGCCGGGCAAACAACTCAACTCGGGTGCGCTGTCAGAGGAGCAAACCGCGGAGCTTGTACGCCGGATGGCGTCGCAGGAACCACAGCCGCGGAAGGTCAGAATCAAGTTCGGTCCCGGCGTAGAGCATGTGCAGGCGTTGCTTCCAGGGGGCCGCAGCCAGATGTACGAACTTGGATCTAATCGCGCAATTCACCTGAATCTGTCTGCTGGCCAGGGCCTGTTGTTGAAACTCAATTGAGCCGCCTCTCCCGCGGCATGTGCTGTGAAAGGATGGATTTACGTGCAAAAGGCGTTGACCATCGCTGGCTCGGACTCC
>JALGUK010000501.1 GCA_029820875.1 Candidatus Zipacnadia bacterium | reverse complement strand
TTGCGATACGGTGACGGGTTGGTGGTTTACAGCCAGCTCGATATATCGGACAAGTCGGCCACTGAGCCAGCGGCCAGGAGGATTCTCGTTAATCTCGTCGGTTACGTGACGAGCTGGACAGGGCGATAGCACCTGACCGCACAATGGGGACGGATAATCCTATGCCTTTCTTCAAGTACCGGGCACGTAACGCGAAAGGGAAGCAAATCACAGGAACAGCAGAGGCTGCCGACGAGACCGCCATTCTCCATCAGCTCCGTGAGCAAGGCTATTGGGTCACCGATTTGCGACCTACACATCCGCCGAGGGGTATCAGCACGTGGCGGGCCATCCCTCCCCGGCAGTTTGCAGTGGTCTTCAGGCAGCTTGAGTCGTCGCTGCGTGCGGGCATGACCGTCTTCAACGCGATATCCAACATGCAGGCCAACTCCAGGAATCGGCGGCTACTCAGGATTCTCCGGGAGATAACCGCCGGGGCGTCCGCCGGGCAGACACTCAGCTCCATTCTTGCGCAACACCCTCGTGTCTTTCCCAAGCATGTCATCGGCCTCGTCCGGGCGGGCGAGATGGGAGGCTGCCTTGATGAGATGTGCGGCGAGGTCGCGGCAAGCTACGAGTTCGAGGAGAGCGTCCGCCGGAAGATGATGTGGCCGATGCTGTATCTGCAGGTAAACATTGTCGCGGGCATATTGGTCTTCAGCTTCCCGCTTGTGCTAAAGTACGCCGCCGAGTACGCAATGAAGCATAACACCCCACCCGGCTCGTTTGAACATGTCATTTTCGGCATCAAGCAATGGGCAGCGATGTTTGCAACGCAGTATCTGCCGGTGGTTGTGCTCGGATGGGCCTTGTGGCACCTGGGGAAGTGGTTTGTCAAGCGCCCGAACTTCAAACCGATGCGGGACCGCCTGGTTCTGGCGCTTCCGTTCTGGGGCGGGATGGTCCGCGATGCCGCGATGACACGCATTATGCGTGCGCTGCGGGCTGGAGTGAGAGCCGGCGTCCCTATGCGCGACGCGCTTCTTGCGGCGGCCGACGCTGCGGGAAACGATGCAATCGCCGAGCCAATCCGCAACGGTGCGATGCAGCTTGAGCGCGCAGGCGGCAGCATTTCTGTGGTGCTTGGGCAGAGCGGGCAGATTCCCTCGACCGCCATGGGGATGCTCACGGCCGCCGAGCAGAGCGGCACGCTCGAGGATGCTCTCGGGCAGCTTATCGGGTACTTTGAGGGCGACCGTGAGACCAGCGGCAGCAAGGCCGCAGGCGTGGCGTGGTTGACCTCGCTCGGCGCCGCGGCCATCGTCGTGCTCATTGCGGCCGCGATCGGCTGGCTCACCTACTATTCCACGCTTTTTGATATCTCCGAGCAGATGATGCCATGACCTGCGGGATGTTTTCCTCACCCCCTGGCCCCCTCTCCCGCGGCACTTTGTGCCTTGGGAGAGGGGGAAGCTGGCTCAGAGGAGAGGTCACGGCCGCAGCGAGCAAAGAATATTGCAGTGCCGTGGCTTTGGTTTGCAGGCACTGCTAAGCTCCCCCTCTCCAGAGGCGAAGGGGGCGGCGCCGGCGGCCCCTTCGCGAAGGAGAGGGGGGCGGGGGGTGAGGCATCATTATCCTGCGGCAACCGGAATCAGCGGACCCTGAAGGCATACAGCTTCGCCCCGCGCAGGAAGAAGCGCAGGCGGAACGGCTCTCCTCCTGTCGCGGAGAGGTCCTTGCCGCTCTTCCACTCGAAGGTATGCTCCAAAGCGTCAGCCCCCTCGAGGGGCACGCAGTCATCGCGCGTGAGGCCCTCAATCGGCTTCCCGCTTGCGTTCAGGACCTCCGCGACCACGTATCCGGGCCGCGCGAGGGCATTGACTGCCAGCGTTTTCCCCTCGGCCATAAGAGGCGCTGTCACCACGTAGCCTTCTTGGTACTGCGCCCCCTCGGCCATAAGAGGCGCTGTCACCACGTAGCCTTCTTGGTACTGCGCGTCGAAGCTGACGTACCCGTCCGGCCGTAGGAATGCAAGACCGATCGAGCCGATGTGCCCGTATGGCTTCTCGGCCCAGTGTAGCGTGCTGCGGCCCTGGTAGTATATATACAGTTCGTTCCCGACACGGATAGGCGGGTTATGCGATGGGGTAACCCATGCCTGGTCCCAACTGCCGGGCGACCCCCACTCAAGGAACGTCTGCCGGTCGCACGCCCGCCTCCAGTTGAGTCCGTGCCGGCTGTAAACCAGTTGCGTATTGAGCTTGCGGATGGGCACAAAGAACATCTCCAGGAA
>JALGUK010000030.1 GCA_029820875.1 Candidatus Zipacnadia bacterium | reverse complement strand
TCCCGTCCGTCCATTCTCTGCGCGGTGTGAGAAGAACATCTCCTGGTTACACGCGGTACACCAGCGCGAAAGCCTAATGTTCTCAGCAGGAAGGCCGACAGAGCGAAGCTGGGAGGCATTACATATCCTCAGGTCCGCAAAGAGCCTTCCGTGAGAACCCCGCCGAACAGCGCCGATGTTGCCGCAGGATTTGGAGACCGCGTACGCTACCTCCGGCCCTATCTCGTAACAACATGGCCCGATGGCGGGGCCAAGAGCAACTATACACTCGGCAGGGTCGGTGCCGAACGCATCAACCATCTTCAGAAGCGTCTTGGCCGTGACCTGCAATGATGTGCCGCGCCACCCCGCATGTGCCAAACCAATCGCCGGCGTTCCCGCATCATAGATAAACACGGGGACACAATCGGCAAAGGACATGACGAGCATCGTCTGCGGTTCGCGGGTAATCAGCCCGTCCGCGGAAGCGATGTGCGGCAGGCGATTGTCGTCGAGCAGGTCTCCCGGAGCTATCTCCAGCACATGGTCCCCGTGAACCTGTTGGGGGCGGACCACCCTCATTCCTTGAAAACGGGGCTCCTGCGCGAAAAGTTCCAACACACCTCGACTGTCGCTGGGTGCCCTACGGGTGGTGAGGCCGTGCAACAACGTCGGATACCGCAGCAGCAAATCACACTGCACCACCTCAACGCCCGCGAGGATAGCCAGCCGGAACGGCTCCTCACTATTATGAGCCTGTATACGCGCGTTTTGCTTCACAGTTTTTTGGACAGCGGTATTGCCTTCCGGTTTCGACGACATCGGATAATATGGCATTCAGGAGGGCTGCTCCCGGGGTACTTGTTCGTTCTGCTCTTTCTCGACCGGTCGGAGGCTATCGGCGGCCCGCACCACGCGATTACGGCCTCGCCGTTTGGCTTCGTAGAGAGCTTTGTCGGCGAGTTTCACGAGTTCTTCCACGTCTCTGACCTCGACAGGATAGCTTGCAACCCCGATGCTTACCGTTGTTGTCGTGCAGCCTAACGCCTCGACCGGCAGACGGGTCGCGGCGACAGCCTCGCGTATCCTGTCCGCAGTGCGCTCGGCTGCGTCAGCGCCTGTCTCCGGAAGTAACACCGCGAACTCGTCCCCGCCCCAGCGCGCTGCGATATCGCTGTCACGGGTTCCTCGCAGTATCGCCTGGGCCACAGCGCGCAATACCTCATCGCCTACAGTATGGCCGCAGGTGTCGTTGATTTCCTTGAAGCGGTCAAGGTCCAGCACAAGCACCGATAGTTCGGTATTGTAACGGGCTGCACGGGATGATTCCTGGTGGAGGCGCTCGTCGAAGTAGCGCTTGACGTAAAGCCCTGTGAGGCTGTCAGTAATCGCCAGTTCGTAAAGGCGCGCGTTCTCAACAGCCATGGCCAGCCCGCCGCTGAGAGTGCGGAACAGTTCCATTTCATCCTCGCTGAGCGGTTCTCCCTCCCGCTGCAGCAATACGATCCCGATTCGTTGCTCTTGGATGTTGATAGGCACCCAGCAGGTCGCGTGGTTCTCGCTGGGATGCAAGAACGTGGCGGCATTGACAAGCTCTGGTGATTCAGGAGACACCGTAAACGGGTTCACCTCAGTTCCCAGCAAGTTGGTCAATTCATCCCGCCTTACCGTCACATGCTCGTCGCCCCGGGACATCGAGCAAAGCACAGCCTCGGTTAGATGCTGTTCCAGAAGCAGCAGGTAACACGACTTGGCGCGCAAGGCCTCGAGCAGCACGCCGAGAATAAGGTCCCGAATCCCCTCCGGGTCCATCATTGCGCTCACCTGGCGCAGGACCCGGTAGAGGATGCTCAGTTCCCGCTTACGCCGTTCCAACTCATGCCGCGCCCGCTCGCTCTCAATGTTCTGTTTGCTTGCGGCGTACCCCGCCGCCACCAACAACGCACCGGTCGCCACAGCAAGCGATACGAGCAGCAATACCGCAGTGTGGCTAAGCTGGTTGATATTGGTGATGTAGATTGTCAGCAGGAACAACAGTGGAAGTACCACTGCGGCACCGATGAGAATCCGGATTAGGACAGCAAGCCGGCCCATCGAAGTCCCCTTAGGTCGTGAGACAATCTCAGGTCCGTTGGTAATTAGGCGCCTCTCTCGTGATTTCTATGTCATGCGGATGGCTCTCCCGCAGGCCCGCGATCGAAATCCGGAAACCTTTCGTCTCCTTCCGCAGTTTCTCGATGGTATCTACACCGCAATAGCCCATGCCGGACCGCAGGCCGCCTATAAGCTGATAAACGACAACCGAAAGCGGCCCCTTGTACGGTACCCGCCCCTCGATACCTTCTGCGACCAACTTCGCCTCGGTGTGGACATGCTCCTGGAAGTATCGGTCCTTGCTGCCGGCGGTCATGGCGGCGATGGACCCCATTCCCCGATACTCCTTATAGCTTCGCCCCTCAAACAGCACCGTTTCGCCCGGGCTTTCCTCGGTACCTGCGAACAGCGAGCCTATCATCACGCTGTGTGCCCCGGCGGCAATGGCCTTCACGATGTCACCGGAGTGCCGAATGCCCCCGTCGGCGATGACTGGGATGCCATGCTTTTCAGCCGCCTTGGTGCAGTCCATGATGGCTGTTATCTGGGGGACGCCGGCACCGGAGACGACCCGCGTGTGGCACGTGGAGCCGGGACCGATTCCCACCTTCACTGCATGGGTGCCGGCGGCGATAAGATCGGCCGCGCCCTCGTAGGTTCCCACGTTGCCGGCGATGATTTCCACGTCCGGGAACTCGGACCTCAGATTCTCAACCGTGTTTAAAACGCCGCGGGAGTGCCCGTGCGCCGTATCCACAACCAGGACGTCAACGGCATTGTCTACTAACGCTCTCGCACGGTCCATCGTATCCGCTGAGACCCCGAGTGCGGCTCCGACGCGCAGCCGCCCGTGCTCATCCTTGCAGGCATTGGGGAATTTCGTGATCTTTTCGATGTCCTTGATGGTAATGAGTCCTTTTAGCCGAAACTCGGAGTCCACCACCGGCAGTTTCTCAATCCGATGCTCATGGAGAATCTCCTTGGCTCGCTCCAGGGTTGTGCCCTCCGGCGCAGTGATGAGGTTGTCCTTGGTCATCACTTCGGAGACCAGCCGCTCGTGATTGGTCTCGAAGCGGAGGTCGCGATTCGTCAGAATTCCGACGAGCTTGTCCCCTTGGGTAATGGGGAGACCGGAGATGTGGAACTTCGCCATGATTTCCAGCGCCTCATAGACCTTCTGGTTGGGAGAGAGGGTCACCGGATTGAGAATCATGCCGCTCTCTGAACGTTTCACCCGGTCCACCTCGGCGGCCTGCCTCTGGATGGTCATATTGCGGTGAATGACACCGATACCGCCTTCACGTGCCAACGCGATTGCCAGGCGCGCCTCCGTGACCGTATCCATGGCGGCACTGACCAGAGGAATACTCAGTGCGATTTTGTTGGTCAGCTTTGTCTGAACGTCCACATCCGCCGGCAGTACATCCGACTTGGCCGGTACCAGAAGTACATCGTCAAATGATAGCCCGAAGCGTTCAAACTTCTCGTTCACCCAGCGCCGCCCCCTATCAAATCGAATCGTCATCCAAGCGACGGTAAAGGACCCACTGTTTGCCTCGCGATGCACGGTCCAGATACAGTTCGAACAGGTGGCCGTCGTACGTTTCAACCTGGTAGAAAGTACGCCGCTTGCGCTGCCACCAGCCCTTTTTAATGGAGCTACCCTTCGGCCCGAAGCCGACATCGAACCAACTCTGGCGTATGCGGCGGATACGATGTTCCCGCCCCCGCCAGCGAAATGCCGTTGGCTCAACCCCCTCTGACTCCACCTGGACGGCTTCGCCGATGAACTTCGGCATCCGGCAACGCCTCCGAGCCTCTCAGCCCCCGTGCGTCACAAAGCATCAGCAACTCCGTGTTTGTTATTGATTCGCCGCGCGCCTGACTTTTCCTTTCGCCCCTCGGCCGCCGATGGACCGGAGTGCGTCTGTGATAGCCGAAAATGCAAGCACCGCCAGGAACGCCTCCTCTTCCAGCACTTCGGTGTCCCGCTCCCTCTCGCTCAGCGCCTCAACAAGAACGCTTGCCATTTCAATTGTGTCTTTCACCTTGCTCGCAGACGGCATCCCGTCTCTGCTGCGTAAAACATCTTGGGCTTTTCGGGCCAGGCCCAACATATCTTCTATAAGCTCGCCGTAGGCGCGCTGCTCGTATTTTTCACTGACGCTTGACGCGAATGAATTGTTTATTCCGGCAACAATATCCGGCAGCTCCCGCTTCAGCCGTCGAATGCCGCGCCGAATTATGCGCTCAAGCCGTGCTTCAGCGGCATATGTATCCAGGCGGAAGAGGTTGTTGATTTGGCTGTCCTTTCCGATCATGCGCGCAGCCGCCTCAGCAAGCTGCCGGCGACAAACAGGACATTCCGAAGTGCGCAAGCGCCGCAGGATGGGTGGGATGCACCGAGGGCCGCCGATATGGCTGAGCGTGGTGGCCGCCGAAGCCGCGAGCGGCAAAGCACCCTCTTGGAGGACCTCGAGCGCCGGTTCAACCGCCTCCGCCGCACCCAAGTCACCGAGCGCGAGAAATACACGGGAGCGGGTCACCACGTCCTGATGGGGGTCGACAGCGATCCGAAGAAGCGGTTCAATGGCGCGCGGGTCGCCGAGCCTTCCAAGCGCGCGAGCCGCCTCGTCAATAATACCCTCTCCGGACATGGAGAGTTTCTTCAAGAGTGGCTCGACCGCCCGCTGGTCACCGACTTCTCCGAGCGAGCGCGCCGCCTCACGACGCACATCGGGGCTTGCGTCATTGAGTGCTTCTATCAGTTCCTCGACGGCCAGTTTGGTCCGGGATACTCCGACTGCCCTTGTAGCGCGGATTCGTTCCGTTTCCTTGTAGCTCAATTGCATCGCAATGATATTGACCAACGTACGGAATGGATTTGCGGAAACCACTTTCTCCAGGACGAACTTCGCCGGCGTCGTGCGGGCCTCGGTTTTTTTGGGCCGCAGCAGCAAAAGTGTCAGCATCCTCAGGCATGCAGAAACGATGAAGACGAAATGCAGGTCACGCAGGTGGACAAATCCGATGTGGGCCTCCACCCCCGAGAACGCTTCCGCCAAAATGCCTCCGAACAGCGGGGCAATGGCGGCCACAATGCCTGTCACGCCGAAGAAAACACCTGAATATGCGGCGTTGTGCTTCTCAGGCATCACCGCAAGAAGCAGGCTGAATTGGCTGAGCATGACTCCGCACCAGACCGCATTGGCGAAGATGTGGGCCACGGGGATAATGTGATAAGCTTCTGCAGTGGCGGGAATCCAAAGAAAGGGGGCAATCGTCATGGCGGCACTGGAAAGTTTAAGAACCGGCGTATGGCCGAACTTGTCGGAGAGGTAACCCCAGAACGGCAAAGCCGCCATCGCGGCGAGCTGGCCAAGGGTCGCGTATACTGAAATCGTCCAATAGCTGAGCTTGAGGTCCTCGAGCATGTAAACGGCAAAGAACGGGCCGGCACTCATAACCGATGCCCACAGCGCAGTCATGAAAATCAACAGCTCACGGAACCGATGGTCACGCCATGCTTCGAGCCATAGCAGGGAGAGATTCAATGGCTTTTCCTTGGGGACGTAAGGGCGTTCCGGCAGTAGTGCCACACACAGAATCCCGCCCATGCCACACACATATCCTATGATGTATAGGAGCGTGAATCCACCCGGCTGACCAATAAGGTCCAGGGACCATCCGCCCGCCAAGGCGGTTGCGATTCCCACCGCCGCCATGACCATCCGCTGCTTGCTGATGAACCGCCCCCGGCGGTGAGGCGGAATGATATCGGATACCAGTGACACACCCGCGGGAATGGCGATGCCTACAAGAGCCCCTTCGAGGGTCAGCAGAACGACGAGTGCGAGGAGCGCTGTTCGGTGTGCCATGATATTGCCGGATAGCAGACCCAGCAACGCGATTAGTACCCATGCGCTGTAGCCGGCGGCGTAGAACCGCCATGCAAAGCGGCGGCGCGACTTGACCGTTTCCAGGATTCGCGGTGCGAAAAGCTGTGCGGCCTGAGCCAGCGACCGCAACATTGTAATGAACCCTATCCAGAAGTTACTGGCACCCAGCCAGAGCGCAAAGCCGGTCAGGAACGCCCCTGTGGTGAGGGTCACCTTGACGGTGTCCAGACCGCCGTCCCAAATCAAAAGCCGCAGCCCCCGCCCGATTTCGGCGGGGGACAGTTGCGCCCTCTGTTGCTCTTGTCTCTCCTGTGCCAACTGTACTCAGCATCCTCCAGCACGCCGGGAACCGCAGTGCTCAGAGCGGCTCAAGCGCGCGCTCCAACATATTGGGATATTCCTGCGGTCGGGCGAGAAAGTCGAACCGGTCCGGACCTTCGACAAATGCCGTATAAGCAGGCTGCCCTGTTACCAGACCCCACTCCGGGACGTCCTTAGCCTTCATGCGGCGATACGGAGGAACAGCCGCATATTCCTTGTTCGGTACGAAGCTGGGTTGTCCCTGGTCGTCTGCCACACAGTAATAGGCCCCTCCGCGAGCCGCTTCGACCGACTCGTAATAAGAGGAGAAGTCGCTGCACACCCAGTTTGATGTCACGAGGACCTCAGGGCCTGGGTTGATTGTGATGTGCCCGTAGTTCGGAGGCATGAGGACCTTCTGCCCCGCCTGCGCCTCTACGATGAGCACGTCCTCGATTACGATGTCATTGGGGCCCTTGGTGATGTCGTCGGCCTTCTGCAGCAGATAGATGACCCGCCCGTGTAGAATCTCGTATAGCTCAGGGTAGCTTACATTGCTTCCCGGCACCAACGGATGATAGTGGCCGGAACTCTTAAGAAATTCCGGGCCGAGCCTGTCAGCGCTGAAAACGCTGATATCATACCTGAGATGATATTTCTCGATGACGGGCCGGTGTTCAGGCCAAGCCACGTCCCGGTACATCCGGTACAGGATTTGCGGCCCTGTTGCATTGGAGTCCAAAAGAACCGGCCGGATTGCCTCAAGGGTTCGCTGCCCGTCCTCGACCGATGGCAGATTTTCGCTGAATTGAAGCTCGAGAGTGTCAGGGTCGAAACACAGCGGCAACCCGCTTGTCTCTTGCAGATTCACCATTTTGTTTTCCTCCGGTAGCACAGTTTTGGGTGAAACGAATTAACCGATGGAAGCAACAGCCATGCCGTTGTCCGGGGCTACGTAAGTACACTCCGCCAAGCCGGCAAGGTCAGTTCACAGCCCGTGTATCGCCAGAGCCAAAGCCCCGCGCACGCCCGCATCATAGCCCAGCTCGGCGCCGACAAGCTCCAGAGACTGAGCCGGAGCGGGCATTGCATACCTCAGGACGGCCTCACGGACCGGTTCGAGCAGAATTTCGCCTGCCTCCGCGACTCCGCCACCAAGAACAACTCGCTCCGGATCTATTAAGTTGACCGCGTTCCCGATGCCGATGCCGAGATAGTTCGCCGTTTCGCTGACAATCCGGCGCCCACAGGAATCACCGGCACGCGCGGCCTCAAAGACGTCCTTGCTGGTGATGCTCCCCGTATGCTCGAGGCGACGGCTCAGGAGTCCGTCGGTATCTCGGCCCTCTTTGAGCAACTCCCGGGCCCGGCGGGCGATACTTGGGCCAGAACACAAGGACTCCAGGCACCCACGCTTCCCGCAGGTGCACAAGGGGCCGTCCCAGCGCACTATGGTGTGACCGATTTCCCCGGCGGTGGTCGTTGCCCCGCGATAAATGCGCCGGTCTATGATGATTCCTCCGCCGATTCCCGTACCGATGTTAACATAGAGCAGACTCCGTGTGTTTCTCCCAGCCCCGTAAAACGCCTCCCCCAGCGCACCGGCATTGGCGTCATTGTCCATCACCGCCGGCAGCCCGTGACGCTCCTGCAGGAGGCCCGGCAGCGGCGTGTTCTCCCACCCCCGCACGTGATGCGACTGGCGGATGATACCCCGCTCAGCGTCCACCGGACCGCCGAACCCGATTCCTATTCGCTCGACGGTCCGCCCAAGTTTCCTCGCGTAAGACGTCAGTTCACAGAGCATCTCGGATATGGTGTCCAGCGCGACCTGTGCCGACCAGTGCTCGCCCGTCCGTAGCCGGCGTGTTTGGAAAACCCGGCCCGTGTTATCTCCCAGAGCGGCTGACATCCGCGTCCCGCCGATGTCCAAGCCGATGAACAGAGCATCGGAGTGGTTCGGCTCTGCCCTCATGGCTCACCATACTCCCCTTGACTGTAATACTGACACGGGTGCTTCCTCGCCTGTTCGGGTGTAACCTTCCTGCACCCGTCGGAGGGAATCCCGTCCAGATGGTGAACTTTCGGAGATATTCTATGCTTAGGAGGCTCGATACGCGTGTATCAGAGTGTGACACTGGTTTGCTTCCATTGCAAGTGCGAATTCACGGTTGATCTTATTCAGCTTGAGGCACGTCCCGAACGTGTATGCCCGAACTGCGGTCAGCGGTTCGACTTCGTCGGCATCGGCTTGTTGGCCGAGGGCCTCAGAAAACTCCAGGAGGCCTCTCAGTCCGTGACTTTCCGCCTCCCGGAAGCCCAGGAATACCGACAGTTGCGCCGGACGATTGCCTCCGTTGTGGCGGCGGCGAAGGAAACGCTTTAGCTTATCGCTCCGGTTGCACCGAGGGCCCGTCCTGCAAACAGGGGACGGGCCCGGTAGGGTA
The DNA here is from genome assembly GCA_029820875.1 of Candidatus Zipacnadia bacterium. Next base: position 1,941 of record JALGUK010000030.1, on the reverse strand, counting down.
CAGTATGGATGAGAACCAAGAGCATGATACGATAACGTTATACCATCGCTGGCAGCGGCGGATATTCGCAGCCCTTTGGCTCACTTATGCCGGCTTCTACCTTTGCCGGGCGAATCTCCCGGTAGCCCTGCCGGGTCTTCAGGATGACATTGGCATTACGCGCTGGCAGTCCGGCCTTGTTCTGAGCTGCCTGACCGCCGTTTATGCGGTCGGACAATTCATCAATGGACAGCTCGGGGATCGGTTCGGCGCGCGGTTGATGCTGACCATCGGGATGGTCGGTTCAGCGCTCGCCAACATCGCTTTCGGATATTCGAGGACGTTATCGGTCCTCATGCTGGTCTGGGCTGTCAATGGTTATTTCCAGTCCATGGGATGGCCAAGCCTCATTAAAACGTTTGCAAACTGGCATCCGCCGCGCGTGCGCGGGGCACTTTCGGGCGTGCTCGGCACATCCTATCAGTTCGGAAACGTGCTTGCATGGGTTCTGGCGGGCCAGATGGTGCACCTGTACGGATGGCGCGGCGCATTCTTCCTGCCGGCTGCGATTGTCCTCGCTATGGTCGTCCCGTTCCTGATGGCGGTCCGGAACACGCCGGAGGATGTAGGGCTGCCGCCACTTGAAACCCTCGAGGAAGCCCGGCGCAGCGGCGGCGATGCGGCGAATGGGACCACCCCGCTTCGCAGAGGCCACTTAGGTTTCCGTTTCACCCTTAAACAGAGCGTCGGAAGTCCTGAAATCTGGGGTGTGGGCCTAGCTCTGCTTTGTACCGACATCATGCGCTTCGGCTTCCTGAACTGGACCCCTGACCTCTTGGTGGAGCGCCTCAACCTCTCCATATCGAGCGCTGCCTGGCACGCGGTCCTGGTGCCTGCAGCCGGGTGCCTTGGGGGACTGGTCGCCGGATATGTGACCGATCGCGTGTTTCACCAGCGCCGGATGCCGGCCGTCGGCATCATGTTGGGGCTGGGTACAATCTGCTGCCTGCTGCTTCCGGCGGCGTTTGGGTGGGGGCCGGTCATGGTGATTATCGTCATCGCACTTGGGGGATTCGCGTCCTACGGAGCTAATCTCGTCCTGGCCGCACCCGCTGCCATGGATTTCGGGACCCGAAAGGCCGCTGCGTCCGCCGCTGGATTCGTCAATGCACTCGGCTACGTCGGCGCCACACTTGCGGGCGTCGGAACCGGCTGGCTCGTGGACCGCTTCGGCTGGGCTGCTTCGTTCATTATGTGGGGGGCGGCCGGTGCCGTCGGGACGGTCATCGCGGTATCCCTATGGAACCGGCGCCCTTCCAAAGGCCCCTACCTTTAGTCCATAAACACCAGATGGCCGAATTCCTGCGGCATAACCGGAACGGCCAGGCCCGGCCGCCACACGCCCGTGTCGCGGGAACGCTGCCTGCGGAAGTTCATACGCCATACGCGGCGGCCGTCACGGGGATTTGCCTCCAGCTTCTCGAACGGAACTGTGATAAATGTCTCCCAGGCGTCCTGTAGCACCTGCACTCGGCTCTCCCATCCGCCGCTGTCATCCAGCGGGCCGGGCCGGCCCCACCCGGGCTTGTGCAGTTCATTCCGCCCTGCGACGGTCACCCGGAGCATTCGGAAGCTCCAACCTTCACACTGCGGATCAAGGTAAACGAGGACCTCGGGGTCAATGTAATAGTCCGGGCGTTTCTCAGGGGGCGCAAGAAAGAGAGGGTCGAGCTTGCGGCAGAGCACCCGCAGGTAGAGATTCTCGTCATCATAGCCGACGGCGACCTTGGTGGGCAGGTGGTAGGGCTGATTGCTGTCGTCGTCAATAAGGCCATTAATCGCCCTTGGCGCCGTGACATCCAGCCTGTCAGGACCACTGACTCGCACAGCCTGCACCACGTAATCGGGAAGCTGTCCCTCGTGCGCATACAGCCACAGTTTCACGCGCGCATCCTCTGCCCA
>JALGUK010000500.1 GCA_029820875.1 Candidatus Zipacnadia bacterium | reverse complement strand
ATACATTGAGGCCGCAGACCTTAGCGATGACGACTACATTGGGGGTTGGATTTCGGCGCCGGGACAGGAGCCGGACAAGCTCCTAAAGGGCGTTTTCGACTTCTATGTAACAGCAGAGAAAACAACCGGCACCGAAACACTGCGCCTTTATTGGAAGATGTTTGAGCGCAAATCAGACAACTCCGAAGTCGAAATAGCGACATCCACGAACTCAAACGAAATCACATCCAAGGCGTCTTACATTATTCCCCTTCAGCTAAGCAGCGACTACATTCCCGACAGCGGCAGCCGGATAGTTGGGAAATTCTATGCAGACGTATCGGGCAGCGGCAACGCACCCACCGTGCGGATTTATTACCAGGGCGATACATCAAGCCGCTGGGAAATCCCCGCGAACAGCGAGATATTCAAGAACATCTTTGTGCCTTACAGCGGGGCCGTGCAAGATGTGGACCTTGGGGCGCATTCGCTTTCTGCTGCTGGGACCACATTGTCCGGCCTTACTGCTTCACGACTACTTTCCAGCGACGGCTCTAAAGCATTGGCATCAACAGACCTGGCGTCGTGGGTTTCAGGCACAGGCAACCGGATTACCGTCACGGATGATGGCGACGGCACAATAACACTCAGCACGCCGCAAGATACCCATACAGGCGCGTCGCCTACCTTTGCCGGACTTACGCTGTCTGGTCTTACCGCGTCGCGGCTTGCCGCCACCGATGGCTCCAAGGGGCTGGCGTCCACCAGCTTGGCCTCTTGGGTCACGGGTACAAGCAACCGCGTCACCGTCACAGACGACGGAGACGGCACGATAACCCTGAGCGCGCCCCAAGACCTGCACACGGGGGCATCGCCCACGTTCGGGGGACTATCGCTGAACGGCAATCTCGTGCTATCTGGCACGGTGGATGGCGTAGATGTCGCCAACTTCAACGCCGCGCAGTTCCTCGTGCTTGCCGCGAGCGCATACATGGCGAATGAGCGCGTCCTTACGCTCGGAGATGGCCTGGATGGGGATGATGGCGGCGCGGGCGGTTCCTACACTATCGAATCCAACGTGATAAGACGTTCATGGATGGGAGTGTGATATATGGGCTTTTCAGAAGGCGCAAATGACGGCACATTCAACAGCACAACAGACGTTACTATCGTCTCGGCGCCGGCCGCGTCCACGCGCAGGGTCATCAAGACAATCACGGTCCAGAACAAAGACACGGCGGCGGTCACAGTCATTCTGCTCTACGATAACAACGGGACGCAGAGGCAGATAGGCAAATGGACGCTCGACCCGGATGACACGCTGATTTACAATGACGTGCTGGTGCTGGACGCGACCACCAAAACAATCAAAGGCAAGCTCACGGGAGCTGTGGCCGCGAACCAGCCCGAATTTACAGCAACTTACGGAGATGCGTCATGAGCAAAGTTTTGGACTCGGAAGGCGCGGAGAAAATGCGCAGCCAATTCTATGGTTGGATTTCTGGAGCGTGGCAGAAGCAGCCCATGGTGATGGGCTTCAGTGATACCAAGGCCGAATCGATTTCCGATACAAACCTAGATGCAGGCGTCAATTATCTGGATGGTGCGCAGGTGCCCGCGGGGGAGGTGTGGGTCGTTAAGTATGCAGGCGTCTATTATGTCGGAACTGCGCCGTCCAAACTCAGAATCGCCCCTAACATAGACGCCGTTTCGTTCGATGTTCTCACGGTAACAAGCCCGTCGGCCAATATATGGTACACAGTGACTTTAGGCGTGGTCATGGGGCAAGGCGATTATATGAGGGCAATCATCGAAGGGGCCACGGCCGGGGACACCGCGCTGCTTCGCTGGTATGGCGTCAAAATCGACATCGACCAGTAAGGCGCCTCGCCTACGACCGCATGGAGGCACTAGAACATGCAAATTGAACTGAGCGCGCAGGAAGTGGCCTTTTTGACGGAACTGCTGGACAAGGTGAACGTCAGCGGCCTGCAAAACAAGACGATGATAGTGCTGCTGATGAA
>JALGUK010000499.1 GCA_029820875.1 Candidatus Zipacnadia bacterium | reverse complement strand
ACCACGGCATCTTCGCCGTAGTTCTCATCAATATACTTGAAAAGCTCGCTGTAGGCCATGATGAACTCGGTGCAGGAGACCATTCATTCCCCCTCCTTCCGACCAGCCTGCCAGAATTCTTGTACACACCGGCCGTTTTGCTGCTCGTAATCCACGGAGCACTCATAGCCTGCGGCGTGGCAGATTTCCTCATTGACGATCCGGGTCGCCTCGCAGAACTTGTCGGCAATCATGTACCCCTGGCCCTTCATGTGGTGAATTGCAGGGCACTTGTTGACATTCAGCACGAGCCGATCGCCGTTGAAGGACAATTCGAATTCACCCTCCTCGAGGGTGAAAATGCGGGCAAGGTGGGCAGCCATAGCGGCCAGGCCGTCTTTCTTCAGCTCCTCAATCAGCGGGGAGTAGACGGTTCGCGCCATCTTGCGCAGATAGTCGTAAAGGGCGTCCTCACCATAATTGTCCTGCAAATATTGTAGGCCGTAACTGAAGCCGCCGTGAAAGTCCTTGTGGACGTTGGCCATAGGCATTATCCCTTCCGAACGGCTGTCATTCCGGGCGAAGCGAAGAACCTCGCCGTCGCGCGGTCGGCCGCCGACGGGCATAACCTGCAGCGGATTCTTCGCTTCGCTCGCTCAGAACTACAAACCGAGGCTACTTGGCGTATGCGGCGCAGACCTTCTTAATGCCCTCCGCGATGAGGTCCATGTGCTTGACCTCATAGGTTGGATGCGGGGGCACGAAGAAGCAGCGCTCTTCTATCCAGGCCGCGTTCGGCAAATGCACTTTGTCGTACTGCACGGCCTCCGGTCGCGTGTTGGGGTCTTCGAACGGGTACTTCAGTTCCCCGAAGCCGACGTGCTTCTGGAATGCCTCCTCCTTGTAGCACTGCGGCCACAGGACAGGCCCGCAGGGAATCCCCTCGGCCTCGAGGGCGGCGGTGAACTCCCTTACCGTGCAGTTGAGCGAATCAATGTCGAGAATGATTGGGTATAGCCAGTACGAGTTTTGCCGTTCCTCGGTATCCAACGGCAGGTACAGAATCTGCGGGACGTCCTTGAGCTGCTCGGTCAGGTGGTGGGCATTGCGGATGCGGTTGGGCAGGTGCCAGGTGTCAATGCGCTCGAGCTCCTTGATGCCTATCAGCGACTGCATTTCGGTCATACGGTAGTTGAAGCCCACCATCTTGTGAATGTAGGGCAGCTTGGCCTCAAGCTCCAGCAGGCTCATCCGCTTCTCAACGTCATAGCCGTGGTCCCGGAATGAACGGCAGTGCCAAGCCACCTCCTCGTCATTGGTTACGACAACCCCGCCTTCGCCGCCGGTGCTGAAGTGCTTGCTCTGGCAGAAGCTGAATGCGCCGATATCGCCGACCGTCCCCACCTTCTGCCCCTTGTACTTTGCACCATGGGCCTCGGCGCAGTCCTCAATAACTTTAAGGTTGTGCGCTTTCGCAATCTCGAGGATAGGTCCCATGTCCGCGACTATCCCGTACAGATGCACGGGCATGATGGCCTTGGTCTTCTCAGTGATGAGCGGCTCGATTGCGTCCGGCGAGATGCAGTGGCTGTCCTTCTCTACGTCTGCGAATACGGGTACGGCACCCGCCTGACAGACGGAGAAGGCGGAGGCGATGAAACTGTACGAGGGGACAATCACTTCATCACCAGGACCTATGCCGATACCGGCCAGGGCAACATGCAGCGCGCTTGTGCCGTTGGTCGTGGTGATGGCGAACTTGGCCCCGCACCACTCGGCAAAATTCTTCTCGAACTGCATCCCATAGGGCCCTGTCCAGTAGTTCGTCTTGCCGGTCCGGAGTGGTTCGCCGACACACGCGGCAATTTCCTCGGGGTTTGGCCCTCCGTTTACTGCCAGTTGCTCGGTGCTCATTGTCATCTCACCCTTCTCTCGAAAAGTTTGGTCTACCAGGCGGTCCAGCCGCCGTCGACCATAAGGTTCACGCCTGTTACGTAACGCGAGGCGTCAGAGGCCAAAAAGACCGCCGGTCCCTTTATGTCGTCAGGACCGGCAAGCCGTCCCAAGGGGGTTCGGGCGCAGTAGTTCTTTACGAACTCCTGAGGCTGGTCCTCCGTTCCATATCCGCCGGGACTTATGGAATTGACCCGCACCTTCGGCGCGAAGTACGTCGCGACCGTAAATGCCGAAATCAGGCCCGACAACTCCGTAGATGGAGGCGATATTGACGATACTCCCGCTGCCTTGCTCCACCATCGCCGAGCCGAAAGTGCGGCAGGCGAGGAACAAGCCCGTGGAGTTGACCCGCATGACGTCCTCCCACTGCTGGACGGTCACTTTCTCAAAAGGCGGGCAGTCGGGTACGCGGGCGACGGAGTTGTTGAATAGAACGTCGAGCTTCCCGTACTTGTCCCAGATGGCGTCCCTTAGGGCCAGGACGCTTTCCTCGCTGGTCAGGTCCAGGCGGAACGCATCCGCCTTGTACCCTGCATCCCGCAACTGCTGGGCCTTTTTCTCGCATTTTTCGAGCGTGCGGGCAGCAATAAGGACAGTCGCCCCGGCCTCCGCAAGGGCGTCGGAGATGTGCGTGCCGTAAATCCCCGCCCCGCCGGTCACAAGCGCGACCTTCCCGTCAAGCCGAAACAGGTCCATTACGTTCATGCTTAGTACCCCGATTCGGAAGAATATCACTCTAAACGAAACGCAGCGAAGAATCCGTACTGTTGTAGCTTTGCGCCGGGCAAGCGTCGCAACGAAGGGCGGCACCCACCACAAAGATTCTTCGGCTTCGCCTCAGAATCACAACGATCGTCACATATACTCCCGCATCCGCTCCACATGTGCCTTAATTTTCTCGCGGGTTGTCTCATCCGGCATCGCAAACGGTTTGGCGGTCCACTTCTGGCAGACGCCGAGCATCTCCAGGGCCGCCTTCGCGTTTCCTATGAACGATGCGCTCCCGTAAAAGGAGACTCGCCAGGCATCCTTGACGATAGCCTGAAGCCGGATAATCTCATCCACATCGCGCCGGAGCGCGGCATCGTAAAGTTCCACACAAACCCGCGGTACGAGATTGCCCGGAGTGCCCAGGATACAACCTGCGCAACCCATCAGGACACTCACGCCGGCCTTGAGCTCGTCACCCTGAAGGACCCGAAATGTCTTGTGCCCGCGAAATGCCTCCAGCAACTCCATGACGTGGCCGAAATCACCGGTGCTGTCCTTCGTGGCGATGAAGTGTGTGTCCTTTGACAGCTCGACGATGACGTCCACAGGCACCTTCGCGCCGGTCGCTCCGGGCGCGTTGTAGATGGTAACCGGCACTTCGCTTGCGTCCGCGATGGTCCTGAAGTGGGTCAGCATCTCCTCAGGCGTTGGGGGCATATTCAGCGGAAGCATTGCGATGATTACATCCGCCCCAGCAGCGGAGAGTCTCCTGGCCAACTCGGCGGACCGCGTGGTGGAGGTATCAGCCGAGTTTGCGAAAACCGGCACCTTTCCCCGGACCTCGTCCAGAATTATATCGAGGGCTCGAAACTTTTCCTCGTCGCGCAGGTAGGTCCCCTCGCCCATCGTGCCCAGGGCGAAGATGCCGTGGCATCCTGCATCCAGAACGCGTCGGACCAAGTTGCGCATGCCTGGTTCGTCTACGCGCTCATCATCGTCCAGCGCCGTGACGATTGCGGGAATAATGCCCTTCAAGTCATCTGGCTGAATCATCAAACTTACCTCGTTTCCAACGGTTAATTTGCTTCATGGAAGATGTTTCTTTGCACAGCCCGCTTCTTCCTGCGTCAAGCTGTGGATTCTTCATCGGGCATCCTATCGCTCGCGCTCACCTCCTGCATGGGCAGCCAGAAGCTCGTCGAAATTGATGTGCTGGTGAAATGAGAGGTTGCCTGGGGTCAGCGACGGCAACGGTATCAGTCCCGCCGCCGTGCAAGCCCGCAAGTAGTCCGCCTCTGAGTCGCGGTGCGTGTGCCGGCCGCAGGCGATGGCTTTCGGCTCAAGCGCGGCCATCATGGCTCGGCATAGGGAGGACTCCTCCGGAAATTGCGCCTCATTGACCGGCAGGGCGTTGACGAACGCACCTCGCGCAATGGCGATGTCCAGAGTGCGCGGGTCGAACGTGCTCGGGTCTTCCATCGGCCCAGCGGCCGCGGAGGTCATCGAGCAAATCACGCACTCCCAGCCGCATAGCCACCCGCGGGGAACAGACGATTCCCTCGTGCTCTCCGGCCATTGAAGCGGCGATACCCACCGTACAAAAAAGCTCCGGATCATAAAGGATGGCCCCGCTGGTCTCCGGCAGCAGCGGTGCCAGGGCGTCGTCCAATGTCCATTTCTGCCCCTCAAAGCCGTGCTCTGCATACCACAGAACCCAGTCCGAGTCCCAGGCTGGGTCGAAGATTCCATAGAGGGTCGGCCCCCGGCGGTTCAGAGTTCCTTGAAGGCTTGTCAGAAGGATGCGTTCGTCAACTGACAGACGGGTCGCATCAATCAGGATGTAGCGCCGTTGAGTGGAACCCACGGTCACCCTCCCTGTTTTTGGCCATTTCCCGCAGCTCGGCGCGGACATCGTCCTTCTGGAAAAGGTCCGAAGCCTGTAAGTACTTGCGTATGACATCCAGCTCCAGAGGCGCCATCTTGCCGGCCAACCATTCCACAGCTTCGCTTACAAAACCCGCCAGAGCGTGCAGCGCGATGCCGTTTTGCACCGCGATGTCGGATGCACCTTGCTCACGATCTACAACGACGGCGACGTCCTTGCAGATTACGTCCTTTAGACCGCGCCGCCGAATCTCGAACTCCACTTGTTTGAAGGCGAGCAGCTTGCTGTCGAATCGAGTGACAAGGTCGTCAACGAGCACCAGCCGGTCACCGTCCGCAAGTTCCCCCTCGATTTGCGCATGCTCACCGTACTCCTTGAGCCTCTCGGACAGCTCCGCAACCGACTGAACCCCCTCAACCTTGCGCGTGTAGGCCGCCGGGATGCCGCAAGTGACCGATGCCGCAACTGCCAGCGGAATGCCAGCCATTGCAATCCCGACCACCTTGGTCGCGTCCGGGATTTCCTCCCGAATCATCCGCCCGAGCGCCTTCCCAATATCGGCAAGCAGGTCGGGATATGAGCACAGCGGCCGAAGCTGGATGTAAAGCGGACTCCAAAGTCCTGAAACCAGCCTCCAGCCCTCCGGCTTGTCGCGGTACCAGGTGCGGATGAGACCCCGCTCGTAAAGTCCTTCAACAATCCGCTGCCCCAGCTTTCGGCGTTCATCGGGCCAGCTCATGATGTCGCCTCCTCAAGAGGGAACAGTTCCCGCCCGACGCGCAATCTCCTTGCTGTGGTTCAAGCGGCGCGTACCGCCTGCACGCTACGGGTGCCCCCTCTCCCCTTCTGCTCGCTCAGGGCAAGTTCCGCAGGAGAGGAGTGCCTGTCTCCCGTCTCCGAGACGGAGAGGGCCGGGGGATGAGGCAAAACTGAGCAGGCGATGGGCCTTCTCATGAAGAATCTGTTCTCAAATTACTCCGATGAGGGGGGTGGTGCTCGTGCTTCGTCGTCTGGCACCCGCATTGACATTGCTTCTGCTGATTGCACCCTACTCGTCCGCCGCCACACTCCGCTTCCAGGCGTGGAATTACCAGATGTCGGGCGAGGCCCGGTTCTACAACAGGTTGGTTGCAGACTTCGAG
>JALGUK010000498.1 GCA_029820875.1 Candidatus Zipacnadia bacterium | reverse complement strand
GCCAAGCTCAAGTTCAACCGCGTCTTCGTCTCGACTTATACATATCAGCCGTTCCTGGATCTCAAGGTGAGAGGCATAAGGCGTAAGAAGGCCACGTTGTGGTTCGATTATCACTACCCGATCACCGACGATATGCCCGGGCGGAAGCTTTTTGGCGATGTGCCGGAGATGTGGAACCCCGACCTGCCCATCGGCGCATCGTACGAGGAGCTTGTAGCGGCCGCCCGGCAACATTTGCGTACGCTGATGGACCATGCGCGGCGGCGCGGCATGGAATGCGTGATGAACGCCGACTTGATAGAATTCCCGCCGGAGTTCAAGAGGCTGCTGCCCGACTGGCGGGAGGTCCACCAGCTTGCGAAACTAACCATAGTTCCAGGCCCGAACACCGCCGTCGAGGACCCAGGTCTTACCGAGCTTGCGACCGCCGTGCTGAGGCAGACCGTGGATACCTACCCGCAGGTCGACTTCATCGCACTGGGAATGCCGGAGTTCAGGCAGTGGGTGGAGCACTACAAGCGCGCCTGGAAGGCGTTGGACCGAAAGTACGGTATTGAGAAGGTCCGTCCGCTGGCTGATGTCCTCGCCACCGCTCAAGAGCGAACAGGCTACCCGGGGGGAGCAGAGCGAGCGGTGCGGGAGGTCAAGGGGGACATCGTCTCGCTTTATTACTACGACAGGCTGCTGACCGACCTGCGGGTGATGGATGATTCGCATCGCCCGGACGTAAAGTTTCTTATCGTGAACGTGGCCGAGGAGCTGTTTCCCATCCTGGGCCGCATACTGCCGCCAGGAGCAGAGGCCGTGCACTTCGTTGACTACACCCCATCGCGCATCGTAAAGCGCCGGCAGGTGCTCAGGAATATCCCCAACCGCGAGGTGCCCAGCACATTGCAATACACCCTCCACGACGACAATACAGGCCTGCTGCCCCAGCTTGAGACCGGCCCGCTGCACAAGCTGACCGTTGAGCTTCGCCGACACGGCTGGGCCGGCTTCTTGACGCGCTACTGGCTGATAGGGGACCATGATCCGTGCGTTTCATATATCGCCAGGGCCGCCTGGGACAAGAGTGCCACCCCCGAGGACATATACCGGGACCAGATTAGCACGGTCTGCGGAGCGGCGGCTGTCGAAGACATGCTGACCGTGCTGCGGGAGGTTGAGGCAGCCACGGTCTTGCTCGAGTGGCACGGTCTTGGGCTGACCTTCCCGGTGCCCGGGATGATGATGAAGCACTGGGAGCCCCAGCCTCTTCCCAAGGAGATAATTCGGGTTCGGGAGAGCTACCGGCGGGCCTTGAACGCGGCCTCTCGCGCGCGTAACAAGGTGTCCGGGGCCGGACGGAAATATGTGGATTACTGGATTGGGCGGCTCCGGTTCGGTATCGAGTACCTGGACGCGGTCGAGGAGCTGCGTACCGCCGCGGCGGCTGATGCGGATGGCAAGCCCACCGAGGCGCTGCGCCACGCCGAGGCGGCCCTCGCGGCCGCTTGCAGGGGCCTGGAGGCATACGCGCGGGTCGCCCGCGACCAGTCGGACCGTGGCGCGATTGCAGTCATGGCCGAATATGTCTATCGGCCGCTGAAGGCCAAGGTGGAGGAGCTGAGGGAGAAGGTCTGACGGCGCAGGCGCCTATACATCCTGCGGGACAAAGAGTTGTACGGGCGAAGTGCGGTGGCGGACCGTTACCTCGCCCACCGGCCTCATGATATTGGCGGTTTCAGGGTCGGCGCTTGCAGTCGGCCAGTCTGCGAGGATACACTGCTTGCGCTTGCGGCATTCCTCCTGCAGCCGGAAGGCGACATTGACCGGGTCGCCGAGGATCTGCGGCTCGGGTGGGTTCACTCCCACGAAGCCGAGCGAGACATTGCCGGTGGTAAGGGTGATGCCGAAGTCAAGTCGATGTCGCGCCCGCGCCAGGCATCGCGTAGCCGGTTGCGCAAAGCGATAGCGGCGCGCACAGCCCTGGCGGCATGGTGCGGTAGCCCCTCCTCGGCCCGGAAGAAAACGATGGCGGCGTCACCCGGGCGGCGGGCCAGCACCCCTCCGAAGGCTCCCATCGTCTCATCCACCAGCGCGAAGAACTCCCTCAGGAGCGCCATCATCTCTCCAGGCGCAGCCTGCTCGGACTTTGAAGTATATCCCGCAAGGTCGCACACCAGCACGGTCGCCTTAATCTCCTCCCCCTCGGCCGTCACCCACGAGGGCCACAGGCGTGAGAGAGATGATACGGTACGCTCGCTTTGAAGAACGGCCAGCACTACTCCACAGGCCAAAAGGGCAAGGGTTGTGCCCGCCATCGGCAGCAGCACAAGCCAGACCCGGTAAGCGGCGTAGATGCCCAAAATCCACAAGAGAAGCACCAGGCCGGTCAGCAGCCACGCCCGCCAGGCGCGAAGCCCCACGCTCATGAACCCAAGCAACGCGCACAAGGGAATTGCCGTAAGAAAGCCCACCCCGAGTCCCGGCATGATTGCATATCGGCCCGAAAGCATCGTTGCAGCCGCCTGTGCGTGGATTTCGACGCCGCTCATAGGGCCGAGCGGGGTCTGCAGGCGGTCCTCCATTTCATCCCAGCGACCGACAAAGACGATGCGATTGCGGACAAGTGC
>JALGUK010000497.1 GCA_029820875.1 Candidatus Zipacnadia bacterium | reverse complement strand
TCGGCTGGTGACGTTGGGATGAATTCGGCCGCATCAATATCCGCCTCGGGCAGCTTCCGCAGCTTCTGGATGATGATTTGTGTGCTTCCCTGGTACCTATCCACCTTCCCGGTGACCTCCACCACGTCACCCTCATCGAACTGCTTTGCAGCCGCATCGGCGTTATCCCACATCCTGGCCGTCACCTCGCCGGTGCGGTCGGCCAGCGTCAGTGCCAGGTACCGTCCCGGCTTGTTGCGGAAGTCCATCAGCGCCTTTCGTTTCACCACGAAAGCGCTCTCGACGGTCATTCCAGGCTCCAAGTCCTCGACAAACACTTTCGCCATTGCAGATGCCTCCACGAACGCAGATTGGGCTGCTAACGTCCCATCGCTTGTCGTATATTATCCTGGGCGAGACGTCCCCATTGACTCTCCGGCGCAGCCTCGACCGCCTGCTGCCACTGCGTGACCGCTTCGGCGATGCGTCCCTGCCGGCTGAGGTTGTCGCCGCGGCTCAGGTGGACCTGCGCCGTCATTTCAGCCGCAGCCTGGCCGGCGGGGCTGCCCGGGCCCTGCTCAATGGCAGTTTGCCACTCCGCCAACGCCGCATCCTCTTGCCCGAGCTTGAAATACTCCACTCCAAGGTTATAGTGAGCGGCGGCATTCGCAGGATCGAGCGTCAGCGCGATGCGGTAGTCCGCGATAGCTTCCTGGGATTTTCCCTGCCGGCTTGCTGCTACGCCTGCTCCCAGGTAGCAGGCGATGATGTTTTCGCGCGCAACATCGGCTATGCGGCCTGTGGGAGATAGCCTTGCGGCTTGCTGGAATTCGAGTACGGCGGCAGGGTAGTCGCCCGCCTTGTACAATTCGGCGCCTCGATGGAGATGGTCGGCGGCCTCGCGCACAACAGCCCGGGCGCGGAATCCGCGGCTGACCGACACAGCGGCATAGGCGGCAAAGACGGCCAGCAGCGCCAGCCCGAGCGCCCATGCGACGATGGTGAGATGCCCCCGAGCTTTTCGACGCGGGTGGGTCGCCAGGTATTCCGCGACGGACGCCCCGAGTCGAGGTGGGACTGAGGGGGATGTATGTGGTATGGCATGGTTGCTCCGGCCGCTTGCAGCTTGGGGCGTCGCTGGTCCAGGCGGCGGCCCGACATGTGACACAGCGGCCGTTCGGGTTTGCGCCGCAGCTTCGCGATCGGCCCCCGGGCGAGCAGCGGCCAGAAGAGCTATACCGAATTCACGGGCGCTTTCGAACCGTTCCTGCGGCTGTTTGGCTAATGCGCGGAAGATGGCGGCCCTCAGGGCGGCGGGAATCTCCGGGGCCGGGTCCGGCTCATCGGAGAGGATGCGGTGTGTGATGGACGGAACATCATCCGCGGCGAAGGGCTTCCTGCCGGTGAGCATCTCATACAGCGTTGCGCCGAGGGAGAACAGGTCGGTGCGAGGGTCGGTTTCCTCGCCGCGAATCTGCTCGGGCGACATGTAGCTCGGCGTCCCTACCACAGGCTCGTCATCGGTTTCGATGTCGGAAGCTATCTGTGCAATTCCGAAGTCGGTCAGCTTGACCTGACCATCCGGCAGGACCATGATGTTATCCGGTTTGACATCCCGGTGGACCACGCCGCGTGAGTGGGCGTATTGGAGGGCGTTGGCAATCTGAACGGCGATGGGGACCGCCTCATTCGGCGGTAGTGGGCCGTCGTTTTGGAGAATGTCACGGACGGTGCTGCCCTCGAGGTATTCCATGGCGATGAAGTGCCGCCCCTCGTCCTCACCGGCCCCGTAAATCTGTAGGATATTGGGGTGCGCGAGCGCTCCCGCCGCCCGTGCCTCTCGAAAGAAACGCTCTATAGCGTGTTTACGCTGCTTGCCGGCGGCCGAGCGTGCTGTCCTGTGCCTCGTAGAGGATATCGAGGCTCTCGGCGATTTTACGGATGATTCTGTAGCCCCCGAGTGTTCTCATGCGGCTCTACGACTCTCCGTGACGGTCGCGGATGAAGTGCGACAGCAGGCCACGGCGCACGTGCTCGACGCGCACCACGACGACTGTCGTATTGTCCGTCCCGCCGTCCTCGTTCGCAAGGTAGACCAGAAGGCGAGCGGCCGCTGATGGGCCGTAGTTAGCCAGCGCGTCGCGGATTTCCAGTTCCGAGACATGCTCCACAAGCCCGTCTGAGCACAGCAAAACGACATCGCGTGCCGCGACGGGGAAACCGCCCGTGTCCGCATCCACTTGCGGCTCGAGGCCGATGCAGCGTGTAATCATATTGCGCTGGGGCGCATGTCGCGCCTCCTCTTCGGTCATTCGGCCTTCCTGAACCTGCTCGGCGACCCAGGAATGGTCGGTCGTGAATTGCGACAGCTCCCCTGCACGCAGCAAGTACCCGCGGCTGTCACCT
>JALGUK010000496.1 GCA_029820875.1 Candidatus Zipacnadia bacterium | reverse complement strand
TGTCCCGTCATGGCTGTAGTAGCTCTGCCCCGCTGATGCCGTTGCGCCGCTGCTGTAGTCGGACATGGCATACTCGAATGGAAGGGGATAGCCATAGCCCGGGGTCGTGAACCTGACAACCACAGAGAACGTATCACCACTGGTCAGCGTCACCGGCGAGCTTAGAACCACGGTATGGTATCCGCCGTAGGTGAAGGAGCCGGTCTGGGTAAGCTCCGCCGTGCCTCCGACCGGACCGGAGGTGGGATTGCGGTATAGGTGAAGGAGCCGGTCTGGGTAAGCTCCGCCGTGCCTCCGACCGGACCGGAGGTGGGATTGCGGTAAATCTGGACCTGGTAGCTCGTGCCGGCCACGGCAGCCCAGAAGCTGACCGCCGCCACCTGCTCCCCGGTATAGCTCGCGTCGAAAACATTGGCGCCCCAGGCGGTGTCGTCGCCATAACCAACATGGCTGACCTCGCCGAATGGGTCATATTGGTAGATAGTATTGTAGTTGGTCGTGGCCTCCGCACCAGGCAGCACCGTAAGGTGAGTCATGCCGACCTTCGAGTCGTAGTATGAAATGTAGAAATAGCCATTTTCCCCCCAACTGGTGCCCCAACTGTTTCTGATGATGAAGGCCCCGTCGCCGGCGGGAGTGCTTTTGAAGTAGCTCGCCGGGAAGTTGTCATCCCAGCCTACAATCACAACCCCGTGGTTGGTATCGCCGCCGCCGGTGTAATAGTATGCGTAGTGCGTCGCGTTGTAAAAGGCATCCCCCCAGTACATTGACGTGTACACCCCGCCGTAGTCAATGACGGCCTCTTTGATTGTGTCGTTGTCGGTCGGGCCGGTGCGCACGGGCAGGAAGAGCACCTCCTGGACGTGCTTCTGCGGCGAGAGGCCCCCCGGCGAGGTGCCGCTCGAGGGGTTATACGGATCATCGGCCTCGCTAATCGGCCCGCTCCACCGGGCGAGGTAAGCGGTGGACATGTCGCGGTTGCCGCCTGCACAAGGGGCGGGATCGAAGCCGTGAGTGTTCTTGAGGTTGTTCTCGGAGAAGTCCCATGCCTCAGCCGGCCTCAGGCAGGACTCGAGCGAACCATAAGTCGCAAACGTCCAGCAGGAACCACAAGACCCCTGGTCACGCGCCGGCGGGAGCTTGCCGGAGACGTCGCGCAGGTCATAAGACGACGCATACCCTTCCAACTGGAAAGGGCGTTGCGGAACCTGCTGCTTAACCTGGCTGAGGTCCAACACGAGAGGGATATCACCTAATGGGCGCCCATCAGGTGTTGCCGCCTTCCAGACTCCGCGCGCCATCGCCGACCGGAACGCTGTGAATGCGGGGTTAATCGGAGCTTTAGAGGGCTGTGGCTGACCGAATGAGACGGACGCAGCGAATATGCAGAGACTCAAAGCCCAAAGCAACGTGCGCTCGATTCTTAATCGTCCACTCATCTCAGCTTCCTTCGATGTAATCTGCTACTGTCGTACAATTACGCTGACGACGAAGAGACGGCACGGGTTCAGGCAAGCCCTCAGTTTCCCTTTGCGTAGTGGATGGCGAGTTGCAGGTCATGGACAACGGCGGTACCCTCGGTCCCCGGCCTGAGGGCGATTTCGAAGCGATTCGTTCCCTTTGTCACCTGTACCCGAGGCACCGCATACTCCAGCCAGTCATCGGTGAGCTGCCCATCCGTAAGAACGACTCCGTTAATCCTGACTGACAGGTCGTCGGGAGCCTGAATGTTTTCCACCCGAAGTCGCAGCTTCGCCTCCGGCACATTTCCGTTTGCCGCCTGGGCTTGCAAATCATCGCCGACCGGCAGTACAACAACATGCGGCTGGCCCGGCTTGAGTGTAACGGGACGCTCCGGACACAGCACGGGGCGGTTGATAAACCGCTCGCCGCCGACCAGGTAAGCCCCTACCCCCCAGAGGCTCCTGACGTTGACACAGTAAAGCTTGTCCAGCGCAGCCAACTTCCGGGGGTCGCCCAGTTCGCTCCACAGGGGGCTTCGGGGGTTGAATGCGTTGTACATGTAAATGCCGTCCACGCCGGCGGCCCAGGCCTCCATCGCCCGCGCGCGGTAACATTCGGGCGAGTAGCGAAGCTTTGTGTCGTCTACTTGTGCCCGAGCGCCACGGTGCTCTCCCAAGGCGAAAGCCGGAAGTATCCGCCGGCCACGAGAATGTCAACCAGGTCCTCCTCGAGCCACCGGGTGATATCCAGGCCTATCGCCTCGCAATAGCCGACCGAATCGGGCACCCGAACCGCAATGAGCAGCGGGCGGCCTCGCCGCAGGGCGACATCCTCGGTCATCCTGCGGACACGGCGGATAAGCCCGGTCATCATGTCCCTTTCTTCCCGGCCGCACGGCTCGCCCCACGCATGTTTCTTGAAAAACGCCAAGTGGCGGAAGAAGTCCAGCTCAATACCGTCCACATCGTAGTTCTCGGCCACTTCCTGAATGATTCGGAAGGCGCG
>JALGUK010000495.1 GCA_029820875.1 Candidatus Zipacnadia bacterium | reverse complement strand
TGGCTCCCATTCGGGCCCCAGGGCGGTGTCCGGTACGCGCTGGACGAAACTACATGGATTTGCGGCAATCGAACGCAGCGCATTGAGATAACCTCGGGGGACAAGAGGCCACGCGGGATATGCCAACCGGGAATCTCCGTCCAGGCTGGAAGACATTACCGCTGCAACCTCCATGTTCGTGCAACAGGTCTGTGCCGACAGGTAACAGTGGCGTTGTTGTCTGCTGACCACTCGCGAACGTACGCCTCGCATCTTATTGGTGACCCATTCTCCTCCTGGGCACGCCAGATTACCGAACTGACGCCGGATACCACTGACCCCGATGCCGTATTCGCGGTCTTCTTCGTCGGGCCTGGCACGCTCTGGCTGGATGCAATCAGCCTGATAAGCCGCCCGGAATTCGCCGGAGTGCGTGCTGATGTCGCAGAAGCAGTCGCCGAGCTGCAGCCGCCGGTGATTCGATATCCCGGCGGGTGCTTTGCAGACGGCTACCACTGGCGGGATGGTGTCGGACTGCGTGACCGGCGGGGCGTAGTATTCGACGAAGCTTGGAAGAGTTGGGATCCGAATGATTTCGGCACGGACGAATTCATCGCTTTCTGCCGGCACGTCAATGCAGAGCCGTATCTGTGCGTCAACTGCGGCTCGGGCACCGTCCGCGAAGCTGCAGACTGGGTCACGTACTGCAACGGGAGCCTCGACACCGAATTAGGCGCCCAGAGAGCATCAAATGCAAAGCAAGAGCCGTATAACGTCAGGTACTGGGGCGTAGGCAACGAGATTTACGGCGACTGGGAGATCGGCCACATGGACGCTGAAAGCTACGGCCGGCGCTTCCTGGAGTTCGCCACCGCGATGCGGACCGTGGACCCCTCGATTGAGCTGGTCGCCGTAGGCTGCGACCCGCAGCAAGAGCCCGAGTGGAACCAGCAGGTGCTCCAGGTCATCGGCGACCAGGCTGAATATCTGTCCGTACACCGATATGTGCCGATGAAGACGGACGCACCACCCGAGCAGCTTTACAACGCCATCGTCGCCGCCCCACGCGACATTGAGGTCATGCTGCAAGAGGTCGCCAGGACGATAGAGGATACCGTGAAAAGCCCGAAGAAGCCTAAAATCGCGTTGGACGAGTGGAATGTGTGGATAAACTCCACCTTGGACGAAAACGGCCTGGAGGAAAAGTACCGGCTGCGTGATGCACTCTTCGCCGCCGGAGTTTTCCATGCCCTCCAGCGACAGTGTTGCAATGTGACGATGGCGAATATCGCGCAACTTGTCAACGTTCTGGGCGTTATCAAGACATCACCCACCGGCATCGAACTGACGCCCATCTGGAAGGCCTTCAAATTGTTCGCAGACGTAACCCTCTCCCAGGCCATGCAGGTCACCCTCGAGTCACCGACTTTCAGCGTGCCTGGGACGGGCACAATCGTCGCAATGGAGGATGTGCCCTATCTGGACGCCGCGGCGACTATGTCGGATGATGGAGGGAAACTCTCTATCACTGTGGTCAACCGGCACCGGGAGCAAGATATCTCCGCGGAGGTTGACATCTCTCCGTTCGTGCCTGCCGGTGAGGGCCATCTGCTTGTTCTCAACGGGCCTGATGCCGACTCAAGCAATGAAATCGGGGATGACTCCGTCGTGGACATCAGCGCGGACACAGTACCTGTCGGGGAGACCTTCCACCATACGTTCCCTGCGCATTCGGTTACCGCGATTGTGCTTTCTCGGGCTTGATGAGGCCCACGCGCCACCCGAGCCAGATGCGGCAGACAGAGGATGTGCCGGAACGTCCACACACCTGCAGACCGCGGTTGCTAACCCAACCGCCCCCACGAGACGGCGAGGACCTCTGTGTGCAAGGCTTTTCCACCGTAAAAGAAACCCGAGGCGTCTCTTTGCGAGGAGTTTGTGGACCTTCGGTAGAAACAGAGCCATCAAAGTGAGAAAGGATGCTCTCTATGTTCCCACGATGTGCAGCTTTGTGTGTCATGGTGTCTTTGTCGT
>JALGUK010000494.1 GCA_029820875.1 Candidatus Zipacnadia bacterium | reverse complement strand
CCCATGTAGCTCGCCATGTCCGGATTTAGATAAATATGGGCATTGACGCTACCCAAATTTTCAAACACCCGATCGAAGAAGGCGAGCACATTGTCGGCCAGGGCGAGCCCGGGCGCGTCCTTCTCCTCCACGTCCAGCGCCACGCGCAGGTCCGGGGCCACGAGCGGCTCAATCAGATCGCAGAAGAAATCGGCCTGGGCCGTGGGCGAAAACTTACCCCGGAAGTACCAGTAGAACCCAAAGTCATCCCAATACCTGGGGAGCTCCAGAGCGTGAGTGGCAAAGGCATAGTCGTCATAACACACTCCCGTGACCGAGTTGATCGACCCGGCCCGCGCCATGACACAATCAACACCCGCCGCCTTCATCTTGGCGTAGTTTACGGCACCCTGCCACCAGCTAATATCACAGCCACGTTTCATTCCCTGCCCCCTTCCAGGATCTTCTTGGCGCGCTCCTCGAAGTCCAGCACATAGGCGGCTAGATTTGTTGGCACTGCGCTCTCTCCGAACCGCTTGTCAATGATGTCTAAGACCCAACGAAGCTCCAGGTCGCTGACCTCGGCCGCGTATTCGTCCCGGGCCTCTTCGTTCTGGACGGCGCGGAGGTCTTCGATCTCGAAGGCGCTCCGCAGCTTTGACACGATCCTGGCATCGGTCCGGTTGACGCCCTTGACGGTCGAGAGAAGCCATCCAACCACCACGCGATCTGCTTTGCAGAACATGCGCTTCCTCCTTTTACAATCCTTGAATCGGTTGCGCTTTTCCATATTCTATTATATCAGAGCAATACTCCGTTTACGGAAGTATTTCCGCCTCGGCCTTTGCTCTCATTGCGTCCATAAAGGCTTTCAACTGGTTTATCTGCTGCTGCGTCAGGTGTGGCGCAAGGTTGCCGTTCATGACCCGGATGACCTCGCCGTCAGCGCCCTTCACCTGCACCTCGAAGCGGGCCTGTTGTCGCTCCTGGCCCGGCTCCGGGTCGGCGTAGTCTATCAGCACAATGGACAGGTCTCCAATCGCTGCGGGTATCTTGGCCTGCGCTTTCTCGAATGTCATGCGTCACCTCATGATAGCGAATAGAAGGGAACGAAATATGGTCCATCCGCGACCTGGTCGCCGTCATCCTGAATGTAGACCTTCAGGAAACCTTGCCGCGTTGCGGTCGTCACATCCGCCTCGGCCACGATGGACTGCGTGAGCGTGGCGGCTGCGGCCTCTCCAATGAAGCGGATAAACTCTTCAGAAACATCGGCTTGGTCAAGGGCAAGGACTGGAATGGCGGCGGTAATGGAGGACTGGTCTATATGTAATTGGGCTGATGGCGTCTCTATCCCGATGCCGACGCGGCTGGTTTGTTCAATTATCACGAAGGCATCTGCTACAATTCCGCCATCACCAGCAATATATAATCTATCACCATAAGCGCCGCGATTGGCGATAAACCACTTGGCGACCCCCGCTTCACGAAGATTTAATGCAGACGTACCACCAGCAGTATCGGCATCAATCCTTAATGTTGGATTTGTTCCGTAAATATGTAGTAGGCTTCCCGGCGTCGCCGTCCCTATGCCGACACGGCACCCCATAATCTCCAGTCGGTTGTTCGTGTCATCAAATTCTATGAGCGGCCCCGCGGCCTGCCCGATGGTCCCCCCGTCCGGCATCGTGATATTGCCGGTCAGCGTCAGCCCCGCAAACGTCGGCGTCGCCCCCGTGTGGATGTCCTGCGGCCCACTGAGCGTTATCGTGCCGTCCCCATCGTCTGTGACTGTGACACGGTTGCTTGTGCCCGTGACCCACGATGCTAGGTCTGTTGACGCCAACGCCTTAGAACCGTCGCTGGAAAGTAGTCGTGATGCGGTAAGGCCGGACAACGTGGCTCCAGTAGCAGAAAGCGAATGCGCCCCAAGGTCCACGTCCTGCACAGCCCCATCGTAGGGGACAAAGATGTTCTTGAATATCTCGCTATTCGCGGGGATCTCCCACCTGCTTGATGTGTCACCCTGGTAGTAAATCCGCAC
>JALGUK010000493.1 GCA_029820875.1 Candidatus Zipacnadia bacterium | reverse complement strand
GACTTTTGTTGCCATTGGTTTCTCTCCTTTTATATTCGAGTACCATCGATACATTTTCTGCCGACCGTACGGCACCTCCCCACGTCTCGCAGGGAAACGAAGAAGCTACTTTAGTGAGAAGCCGGACGGCTGTCAAGAAGGATATCGCCGATTACAGACCGGGCGTACCACCCGTGCGGTCTTCGAGGGGGCTCGGCAATCGCGATTCCCCCGCCATTTGGGGCCGCCAGGGAGCTAACGGTGTGCTTTGGCCTCGTTTTACCGTCGTCCGGGCCTCAGCCGGCGTACAGCGGGGCGTAGCCTTCCCGCAGCAGGGTTTCCGCCGGAACGGCCTCGATGCGGTCGTACAGGCCAAATCGGCGTGCGCCGAAGTAGACGACGTTGCCCTCGGTAATCACCCCGTCGGCCAACCCGGCTTTCAGCCCGGAGGCGTCGGATCGACCCACGGACGACGCACACTTGAACTCATAACCGATGCGCCGCCCGCCTCGTTCGACCACAAGGTCGATCTCGGCGCCGGCATGCGTGCGATAGAACCAGAATTGACTCCCGACGTGACGAAGCTTCTCCAGGGCGATGATTTGCTCGGCGAGGCAGCCCTCCCAACTGGCCCCCTGACGGGGGGACTGGAGCAAGTCTCGGTCGTTGCGAATGCCCAGCAGGTAATGCAGCAGCCCGCTGTCTCGCAGGTAGATCTTTGGGGCTTTGACCAGGCGTTTGCCGAGATTCGTGAACCAGGGCCGCAGACGCCGGATCAGAAAGTGGGCTTCCAGGATGTCGAGGTAATTGTTCACCGTGCGATAAGTGACCCCCAGGGAGCGGCCCAAATCGGAAGCGTTGAGAAGGCCTCCGTGTATGTGAGCCAGCATTCCGAGAAAACGCCGCATTTCGAAGGGGGACGTCTTGAGACCATAGTTCGCCAAGTCCCGCTCGACCAGTGTTTGGACGTATTGTTCATGCCATCGCACGCGTCTCTCTTCGTTCGCCTCCCTGCACGCGTCGGGATATCCCCCTCGCAGCCAGTATGCGTTCAAATCCAAATCCTCACCGGCCATTTCCATATGAAGAAAGGGGGTTAGCTCTACGATTGCGATGCGTCCCGCCAGGCTTTCGGATACTTGGCGTACCAAGGCAGGACTCACGGAACCGAGCAGGTAGAACCTGCCGCTACGGTCTCTCTTCTGGTCGATGACGGATCGCAGGACCGAGAAGAGCTGGGGAACCGTCTGGGCTTCGTCCAGGATCAACGGTTCGTTGAGGCGGCCGAGGGCCAGTTCAATATCCCCGGCAAAAACCTGGTAATCCGAGGGCCTCTCGAGATCGAAGTAGTTGCCCGGCAGGAAGTGCCGTGCCAGCGTTGTCTTACCGCACTGGCGTGGTCCGAGAATCATGACAGCCGTCTCAACGAGTGTCTGGGCGAATCGACGTATCATGGTTGTAAATTAGCAGTGCCACTTCTATTTTGCAACCCCTTTCTGCGATCCTTCTTGGTCCTTTCTTCCGGCCGCACTTGCAAAGCGAGCGACCGCCGCACGCCGCCACATCCCAACTACAATCGAGCGTTACCTTCATTGATTAGCTCGTGCGCCGGCGGCGGAACCTGGCAGTCGGGTCGTTGAGCAAAACGCAACCGCCCTTGAGCTTGTCGTTATCGAATGTAAACAGCTCCCAGCCGTCGTGCTAGTTCCAGCCCGCCGCAGGCACCCCATTCGAACGATCACCCTTTACGATGTCTCACTTCTTTAGGAGGCTCAGTATACATGGGGTGCCGATTCTCTTCACTTTTTTTCTTATGCGGCCCCGTCTTCCTACCGATAGACAAAACGAATGGAAGCATTGCGGAAGGGAAACACGAGCTGAGCGGATTCCCAACAAAGCAAACAGAACGCACGGATTGACTGGAGGAATTGCAGTGAGAAAGCGAATGCTTTGCAGCAAATGCGGATCGGAGGTCAAGCCCAGGAAGAAATGCAAAGGGCGGCTATCGACCGAAATATGCCTTATGGATTCTCCCGATACTCCTGATGGTAGTAAATGGCTTGGCTGTTGTGGGGAACCCCAACGAGCTCCTCACGCTCCTTACAATGTATGGATTTGTCGGTAGCCTTCATTGGGCCGGGCCCATATGGTTCGTGGCGCTTTGTTATACCCTCTATAGGTTTCTGAGTCCCCGTAAGGCCATTTGTCCTGTCTGCAAAAACGAGGGCGGTTTCATCCCCGTCGATTCTCCGTTTGGGAAGAAACTGTTGCTAGAGCAATCTGAGTCGATGCAAAGCCACGCTGAGGATACCGTCAAAGAAGATATCCCGGTTGTCGTGGAGAATTGATCGAAAGAGATCAGGCGGTCGGAGTAAAGATAGCCTTCCAGCCTGTGCCTGGCACATCTACTAGTCGACGCACTGCCGTCGTTGGATTAGCGTGAACGAATTCGGGAGGCGAACCATGAATGGGTACCGGGATGAGATTCCAAAGTGGGCGTGGTACACGGGCCAGTTTCTCTTTTATTTCCAGGACCAACTGGAACGAGACGGCCAAGTGAGCGTAGCGGATTGTTTTGACCATTTTAGAGAGGCCAACCAGCTTCAGAACTGCCCTGGCTTTCAGTTGAAGAACCAGGGAACACTCCTAATGCTCCTTTATGGGTTGCTGGTCATACCCAGGGAAATGTGGCAGCATGAGGAAGTGCGGGATTTTCAATTTGCCTCTCGCGGTAGCTTCCATTTCTGTATTGGCCAATCAAATATGCAGAGTAGCAACTTCCTTCGGTTCATGCGTAACGCCATCGCGCACGCCAACTTCGATATCGTTGATCTTCAGCGGGGACTTTACGAGTTCTGGAACATCGGTCGCAACGGCTGTGACTTCAAAGTCCGAATCTCCCAGAACGGTCTCTGCTCCTTCGTCACGGAGGTTGGGCAGTACTACATCAATGACGTTGCTCCCGCGATCTCCAGAGCACATGAGCAATGCCCATAGCCGGCCGCGGGGCGGTGCACCTTGCAGGACTGAGAGTGAGGGATAATGCATCATGCCTTGAGGGGGCCTTGAGGGGTCAACTCTTGACATTTGACGCATTTTAGTGCTCTGTCGCAGCTAATTAAGATGGATCGGGCCATGGGGGGGCACCTGTAAAGAGCTCGATGTCAAGGCCGGAGGCCTTGGCGATGGGATCGCGCGGTTCCGCGCCCAACCATCGCCAAGCGGTGCTTGACGCTGCCACCCAGCCGCCCGCCCCGCTCGTGGTATCGCGGCTGCAAATCAGTATCGGCACTTCTATTTTGCAGCCCTTTCTGGGGCTCAGCTCAGGGAATCGCCCGCCTTCGGAGGCTGGCGCAACCGTAACGGACCGCACTATTTGAGGGCTTTGGCCTTTCGGATGGGCTTCTGCTGGACGAAGCGGCTGATGTTGCGGATGGCCTGGC
>JALGUK010000492.1 GCA_029820875.1 Candidatus Zipacnadia bacterium | reverse complement strand
TGTTGTCGGCGGCTCTTGTAGGCATTCGCCTGCTTGCTCAACGAAAACCTAACAACGGAATCCTCGGCAGTGGGGTCATCGAGGCGGATGAGTGGCGGATCGGCGCGAAAATAGGCGGGCGGCTCGAGCGGGTTATGGTTCGCGAGGGGGACCGAGTTAAGGCGGGACAACTGGTCGCCGTGTTGGAGCACGATAGTATTGACGCACAGATTAAGCAGGCTGAAGGGGCTGTCGAAGCCGCCGAGTTTGCTCTTCGCGACATGGAGCGGGGGTCCCGCCCGGAACAAATCGAGGCGGCTCGCGCCCGACTGGAACAAGCCGCGGCGGCCCGTCGCGGCGCCGAGATGCAACTGGCGACTGCTGAAGAAGCATACAGGAAGGTTACCGAGCTCAAGCAACAAGTGGATGCGGCCCGTGCACGGGTTAAGGCGGCCGATGCAGCCGTTGCGGGGGCGAAGGCCAAGCTGGATGAGGCAAAGGCGGGACCGACCGAAGACGAAATCGAAACGCTCCGGGCCGCTCTTCGACAGGCACAGGCTCGTGTGGACTCCGCGCGCATTGCCGTCGAGAACGCCGAGAAAGTATATGCGCACCAAAGCGCCATTGAGTCTCCTTTAATTGCTGCATCAACGGAGAAGGCGGTCGCCCAGGCGGATGCGGAGTTGGCCGGCAAGGAAGCGGCGAGGGTTGAGCAGATGGCTGAAGCCGATGCGGCATCTCGGAGGACCGTGGACCAGGCCCAGGCCAAGCAAAAAACGGCCGAAGCTCGGCTTAATGGAGCCGGCCGGGCGGTTGGTGACGCAAAGGAGCAGGTGGCTCTTAACCGCGCCAAAGCGCAGCAAATGCTCGACGCTGCCCGAAGCGCGCTTGAGGAGGCGATTCGGGCGCGCGATACG
Organism: Candidatus Zipacnadia bacterium; assembly: GCA_029820875.1. Next base: position 1,131 of record JALGUK010000492.1, on the reverse strand, counting down.
GCTCAAGCGCAACTGGATGTCGCGCTCGCCGGCACCCGGGAAGAGCGTATTCGTCAAGCTCGGTCAGCTCTTGTCGCAGCTCAGGCCGATGCTCAGGCCGCCCACAGCGCTTTGGAGAACGCCACCCAGATGTATCAGGATCGCCTCAACGCCCGCCAGCAGCGCGATAGTGCTCAGGCATCCCTCGAGACCGCCCTCGCGTTGGAGAAGGCCGCCCGAGCCGAGCTTAAGCTGTTGCTTGCCGGAAGCACCCGCGAGGCCATCGAGAGCGCTCGCGGCCGGCTTACGGAAGCCCAAGGTGCCCTCCAGGCGGCAAAGGTCGCACGAAGCTACTGCGAGATCGTGGCCCCTCGTTCCGGTACTATCACGGAAATAGTCGCAAAAGAAGGCGAGGTCGTATCGGCCAGTGCGCCGATTGTGGTGCTGACCGATCTCGAACACTTGTGGCTGCGTGCATATGTCGGGTTTACCCATATGGGTTCCTTCAAAATGGGCGATATTCTGCGCGTGACCACTGAGGCTGTACCCGGACGGGTCTTTGAGGGAAAGGTGGTGCGTATTTCCGAGGAGGCGGAGTTCACCCCGAAGGACGTGCAGACCCCCGAGCAGCGGATGAAACAGGTCTACTGGATTAAGATTGCACTCGGCAACGGAGAGGGGGTCCTCAAGCCTGGTATGCCTGCGGATGCCCTGGCTCCGTGAAGGCCCGGTCTGTGCGAACACCAGTCTCGGATTTGCCGGAAAGAGCGGTATATGGTGGAACTTGCAGACGCCGACAACGCCATTGTAGTCCGGGGACTGCGCAAGACCTTCGGCGACATCATCGCGCTTGACGGCGTGACTCTAAGTGTACGGAAAAGCGAGGTTTTCGGGCTGGTCGGGCCGGATGGCGCGGGGAAGACCACCCTGATGCGCCTGTTGTGCGGGCTGCTGCCGCCTGATGAAGGCGATGCGGTCGTCGCCGGATGCGACGTCGTCGCCAATCCCGAAGCGGCCAAACCTCTCATCGGCTACCTTCCCCAGCGCTTCGGGCTATGGGGCGACCTGACCGTTAAGGAGAATATCAGGTTCAGCGCGGATATTTTCGATGTGCCGCCTGAGGCATATAAGGAACGAATGGAAGAGCTTCTG
>JALGUK010000491.1 GCA_029820875.1 Candidatus Zipacnadia bacterium | reverse complement strand
TGGATACGCCGCACGACATCCAAGGACTTCCGCCACTGGACACAGCTTGTCCCCATTGATGCCGGCACTGCACCCTTCGAGCACCTTTACACCAATGCCTGTGTGCCCTACGAGCGCGCCCCGGGGACGTATTTGATGTTCCCCTCGCGCATCGTCGTCGAGCGCGAGCCGATTCCGGGATGGCGGTACGGCCCGGGGGTCAACGATATCGTGTTCATGTCCAGCCGCGACGGCTTGCACTTCGACCGCAGTTTCATGGAGGCGTTCGTGCGTCCGGGACTGGACCCGGGCAACTGGCACGAGCGCAGCCTCTATATGGAGCGCGGAATCTTGCAGACATCGCCCACCGAGCTTTCGCTTTACGGGATGGAAAACTGGCGGCTGCCGACGGTCCACATCCGCCGCTTCAGCCTTCGGACCGATGGGTTCGTCTCGGTGAGTGCGGGTTACGCAGGCGGCGAGCTGACCACCCGGCCGCTGGTCTTCAGCGGCGATGAGCTGGAGCTGAACTACTCCACCTCCGCGGTCGGGTCGGTTCAAGTGGAGATTCTCGGATTGGACGGCGCTCCGAAGCCCGGGTTTTCGCTGGCAGATTGCCCGCAGATGTACGGCGATGAGATCGAAGGCGTGGTGCGCTGGGCAAAGGGCAAAAGTGTCGGCGCTCTGGCGGGTACTCCCGTCAGGTTTCGCTTTGTACTGAGGGACGCGGACGTTTTTGCCTTCCGCTTCAGGCCCGCCGCCGGCTGAAGCGGGATTTGGCGCGGTATAAGTCAAATACGGGAGGGAACAGCATGAAAACGACGACGAGTCTGTGTTTGGCTGCCACACTTTCGCTGACGGTCGCGTCGGCTGCGACGAAGCCGGTTGTTGTGGTCAAGGGCACCTACACTATCGAGCAAAAAGCCCAGGATGCCGAAGGTGTCAACAGGTTCTTCGAGACGGTGACTGGGGCGCTTGATAGTGCCGGTGTCGAGTACGAGACGATGGGGGACGGGGATGTGGAACAAGGCAAGCTCGCGGGCGCGAAGGTGGCAATCTTCGCCTACAGCCCGAACATGTCCGACGGGGAGGTCAAGGCGGCCGTCGATTTCATCACCGACGGCGGGAAGGTGATAATCTTTTACACGATGCCTTCGGAGCTTGCTCAGGCCCTCGGGTTCAGGCCCACCGGGTACCTTGGTGGCGAGCAGTTCAAGGGCGAGTTCGAGATATGTCGCACCCTCCCGGGCATCGTGGCTGGGATGCCGGAACGTTTCTGGCAGTACTCCTGGAACATCAACGGCGCCGAGCCGGCCCGGCCGGATGCGAAGGTCCTCTGCGAGTGGCTGAACAGTGCAGGCAGGCCGACCGGACGAGCCGCGATGCTGGTCTCAAAAGACGGCGTGTTCATGACCCATGTCCTCACGCAGCCGGATCCGGAGGCCAAGGCGCGCCTTATGCTGGCGTTGGTGGGGCACTTCCTCCCGGATGTGTGGGCCCGCGCCGCCGAGCGGGCGCAAGAGGCCGCCGCATCAGTTGGTCAAGCCGCTGGCGTTGAGGATTTGGAACGGCTGGCGGCCCTCGCACCCGCTGACAGACGCGCCGCCGCCCAAGCGCAGCTTCGGGCCACAAAGGACCTACTGGCCAGTGCCCGTGAGTTCGCCCGGCGGGGGATGTACCCCGAGGCGGTTGATTCGGCTATCGAGGCACACAAGACCGCTGTAAAGGCTTATTGTACGGCTCAGCCGACGCGGCGGTCGGAGCTGCGCGGGGTGTGGATTCATACGGCCTTCGGGGTCAACGGCTGGGGTTGGGAAAAATCCATCCGGCATCTCAAGGAGATGGGGTTCAACGCAATCTTCCCCAACATGCTCTGGGGCGGGGTCGCGTATTACGACAGCGATGTCTTGCCCGTTGCGCCGGAGGTCGCACAAGGCGACCAGATAGCCGAATGCGTCAAGTGGTGCAGGCGCTACGGGGTCCAGTGCCACGTCTGGAAGGTCAACTTCAACCTCGGGCGGGTGCCCGAGGAATTTCTCGAGAAGCTGCGAGCCGAAGGGCGCCTCCAGAAGAATCCCAACGGCGAGGAAATCAAGTGGCTGTGTCCCTCCGACCCGCGCAACATCGAACTTGAGAAGGCTGCTATGCTTGAGGTGGCTCGCAAGTACGATGTGGACGGGATACACTTCGACTACATCCGCTACCCAGGCTCTTACGGGTGTTACTGCGACAGATGCCGCCGCAAGTTCGAGGAGAGTATCGGGCGGAAGGTGACCGGCTGGCCCGATTGTGTGCTCAGCGGCCCGCTGCGGGATGCTTACCTGCAGTTCCGCCAGGTTTCCGCCGCGGTTTTCAGCGACTTCCCGGGCGCCCGCCAATCGGTGGGGCAGGACGCCAACCTGTGGATAGACCGCGGCATTCTGGACTTCGTCTGCCCGATGGACTATACGCCGAGCGACCAGAACCTGGAGCGCCTGGTGAAGGCCCAGGTTGCGGCGGTCGGCGGGCGGATTCCCCTCTACATCGGAATAGGCGCCTGGCGCCTGCGTGATGCCGCACAGCTCTCTAATCAAATCGCAATCACACGCCGCTTGGGCGCCGACGGTTTCGTCTGCTTCCACTACAACGACCCGGAGATGACCGATGTTCGGATGCCGCTTCTGCGCAAGGGAGTCCTCTCCGCAGATGCCGTCACGCCCCATCTTGCGCCCCTGCTGCAGGAACAGCTCCCGCACGCTGCCGAAATGCTGCCTCGAAATTCTTACGAGCAGGGCACCATGATTGCGGCGACTGTTCGCCTGCAGAAGCGCCACGGAATTAGGAATTCGCTGCTCCAGGTCAGGCATATTGACGGCCGCGTCGCCCTCGAACTGGGCAAGTTGCCCCCCGGCCGCCTTCAGACTGTGGAGTTATCTTTGGAGCCGGGAGATTACCGCCTCGCTGTCGAGGGGAAGCTGCTGACGGATGAGGGGGAGACCTACTTCCTCCGCCAGGGCCGTATCTTCCATGTG
>JALGUK010000490.1 GCA_029820875.1 Candidatus Zipacnadia bacterium | reverse complement strand
TTCGTGCCGTCCATCTGGAGGAAGTCGGGGTAGCCGCGAGCAGGCGCGGTCAGCAGTCCGTTCACATTGTTGGCCGCGTTGTACGGGCTTCGGCCGAACCGCTCGGGTGGGCCGTTTTGAAGGCCGCACCTGTCGAAGAGTGCAATCTGGACCGCGATTCCACGCCGCTCAGCACCTCGGACGAAGTGTCGCAGGCGGGAGAAATACGTATTGTCGTATTGTGTAAGGTCATACTTTCCGTTGACGACCTCGAAAGGCGTGTAGCTGACACCGCCGTTGGCCCACTTGTCAATAAGGAAGATACGCGTGAGGGTGATAGAATGCGCCGCGAGGGCATCGAGGTACCCGTCAATGTCAAGGTCAGGGTCCGCCACGGCGCCGTAATACGAAAACCCTACGAGCTTCACCGGACGCTCACCCCACAGAAGCTGTGTCCCTTGTACACGTAAAACGTCCCCGGCTGCAGCAGAGTGAACCGGCGGTATCAGCATCAGACACGCTACCGCAAGCACTGCCGGTACCGTCATGCTCTTCAAATCACCCATGAGCTGAACACCTCTGTAAACGGGGGTAAATGCCGTTCTGATTAACGCGCGGCTGTTGTCTTTTGTGCCTTCGGACTTCAACGCACGATAACCTGTTCGGGAGGCAGGTCCAGCATCAGCCCGGCTCGGGGGATACTGACAATAGGGTCGGCGTCGGAGTCCGCAGCCTCGCGCAGTTTTTTAAGCAAGCGGCTCTTGTGCCAGTGGATCTGGTTCGGCTCGACGAGGTCGTTGGGACCCCACAACCGCTCGAACAGCTCAGGGTAGGGCACGCACGCCCTCGGCCGCTCCGCAACCGCGCGCGCAAGGCGCCACTCCAGCGGCCGCAGGTCAACGGTGCGGCCCATGTAGACAATGCGATCGGGCCGAGCAGCGTCAATTTCCAACAGGGGCTCCTGCATTGCAGGTTTGCGAGCTGATTTGGGCGTCGGTTCCGATCTTGGTGCTGAGGCGGCTGCATCCTTATGTGGAGCAACCTGCTGAAGAACCCTGTGGACTACGGGTTCGGGGAGAAGCTGGTCAAGCTCATCTTGCGGCACATCGGCCAACGTCGCTGGGTCTGCATATCCGGCTGCGACAAGCCGCCGGACGCGGTCGCGCTCAAGCCCCAATAGTTGCAGCCGGGCCAGCGGCACCCCTTCGGTGCTCATTCCGAACGGGAGCCGGTCCGCGAGTTGCTCCAGTCCGGCGGCAAGCTCCTCCTTTGCGCCCACGCATCGGGCCACGGCTGCCATCGCGTCCACAAGCCAGCCGAACTCACCGCCGATGCGCTTGATAGTGCCTGCCATAGTGCGGAAGCGGCGCTCGATTTCGGGGGTTTCCTCGTCGCCGAGCCATGCGTGCATCAAAAGCGCCTTCTTCATCGCCCGGTGCGCGGCCATGTCCAGACCCTGCTCGGCCTGCAGCAGGGAGCGGTACACATCCCGGCCATCCTCTCCGAGTTCGGTGCAGGTTCGGGCCAGCATGTGGCGATACACCCCCTGGTTGTACTCCGATTCGCTGAGGCCTATGCCGATTTCTTCCCCATCCGGCGATTGCGCCGCAACCATCAGGGCCTCGAGGTCGCTTGTGCCTTGGCCGGCAGCCTCCAGCGCGTACCGTGCGAATCGCCGGGCCGTCTGCGGACGTATTCCCTTGGATGCGCAGATGCGGCCCAACGGCGTCGAGACCAGTTCCTCGTTATCCGTCTCCAAAGCGAGGCCGCTTGTGAGGAGCGTCTCTACCGCCGCATCGGCACGCTTGGCAAAACGTCGGCGCGTATCGTCCTCCCGCAGTGCGCGGAAGCCGGCGTAACTGCCGAGAAGGAAACGCTGCACCTTCTCACGGTCGGTCTGCCGCGAAAGCGCAATGTGCGTGAGGGCCGCCTCGTCAATCGGCGCTGCCTGCAGCGGAGGCTCGATGCTGTCGAAGTCGCGGTTAAGCAGGTGCTCGAGGAGCACGTCGCGGTCCCACTCGGACGCCGCGCACACCATGGCCCTGCCGAAGGGGCGGCC
>JALGUK010000489.1 GCA_029820875.1 Candidatus Zipacnadia bacterium | reverse complement strand
CGTGGGAGACGATGGATATCGAAGGATAACGGGCAGTCCTGGGATGGCCCGCTCGATGCAATCCTTTACATTCCTTCGGCTGTCTGCTCCGCGGACGCTGATGGCAAGCGATACGGCCCGTGGATTCATCGCTCCATCATCGAGCTGCCCGGCGGGGAGATGCTCGCCTCGATGTACGGATATTTCGCCGCCGCCGCAGCATCATCCGCCGAGGAGCCGGAGGACCGCAAGTGCCGTACCTTCGTCGTGAAGTCCGCGGACGCAGGAGCGACATGGCGCTACCTCTCCACGGTCGCCTACAGCTCTCGATCCGACGAAGAAGGCTTCTGTGAGCCTTCGATGGCGCTGCTGGCCAACAACCAAATCCTGTGCGTGATGCGCAAGGGGGCGGAGATGTATCAGTGCCGCTCATCGGACTGGGGACGGACCTGGAGCGAACCGGAATCGCTCGGAGTATCGGGCGTGGAGCCGCACCTGTGCCTGATGGACAGCGGCATCCTCGCATGTGCGTACGGGCGGCCGGGCACTCATGTCATATTCGACGCGACGGGCACCGGCAAGGCCTGGGGACCGCAAATTACCGCCTTCGACGGTTCAAGCAGCGGCCATACCTCGTTGGAGGAGATTGCCCCCGGCGTGCTGCTGTATGTCTACGATGCGCAGAATCTCGTCGAAAACGAATGCGCGGCGCCCGTAAACTGCATCCGAGGCGCCTTCATCACCGTCGAGCGCAAGTAAAGCAGTCGGTCTCCAGTCGGTGCGACTGCGTATCCCACCGACCAAGTCCTCGCAGCTTAGTCTTGTTCACCGCAAAGTTTGGGGGTAAACAGGCATGAAGGTGCTCGTCACAGGCGGCAGCGGAAAGGTTGGCCGCTACGTGGTGGATGTCCTTTTGCAGGAAGGACACGAAGTAGGGGTCTTTGACCTGGTTGAGCCGCAGCAACCCGAGGCGCGCTTTTTCAGGGGCGATATTCTTAGGCCCGGGGAAATTGCCGATGCTGTCGAGGGTTTTGAGGCCGTCGTTCATCTCGCGGCAATCCCCTGGCTTATCGAATCGGCGGATAAGATTATGGAGGTCAACGTCCTTGGCACCCATCGTGTACTGGATGCCGCCGCTAATGCAGGGGTCAAGCGTTTCGTTTTTGCAAGCAGTGATTCCGTCTACGGCTTTCTGCAGTCACCGCGGACGAATCCTCAGCCTCAGTATATCCCCGTAGACGAGGAGCACCCGGTACAACCCGAAAACGCTTACGGAGTCAGCAAGCTACTCGGCGAACAGCTCTGCCTGATGTACGAGAGGGGCTTTGGCCTCGAAACCGTCCGATTGCGCTATTGCTGGGTATGGTTTCCGGAAACGTACCAAGAGCAGCCCGCAATCGCGAGCGATGTCGGTGGCAGGGGAGGAACGTTGTGGGGCTATGTAGACGCGCGCGATGTCGGCCAGGCGGTGCATCTTTCGTTGATTACCCCCGACCTGTCCCAAGAAGTGTTTCTTATCGCCGCGGCGAATACGTTCGTACCGAGGCCCTCGCTCGAAATGGCAATCGAGCATTACAGGGACCTCACAGCAGTCCGCAAGCCCCGGCAGTTCGCTGATAATCCTTATCGCTCTCTCTTCAATACAGCAAAGGCGAAGCGTATCCTGGGCTACGAGGCCAAGTACAACTGGCGCGACATCGTGGGCAACTGAATTGAAGCAGCAATCCTCGACGAACAACACATACTCCGCAAGTCTCGGCGAGCTTCTACCGAGAGATTTCTACGTTCGGCCTGCTACGATACTCGCCCCGGCACTGCTGGGTAAGATTCTGATCCATGAATCAGCCGAAGGAATCGCCGCAGGCCGGATTGTCGAGGCGGAGGCGTACCTTGCCGAAGATGACCCGGGGTGCCATGCCTATCGCGGTAAGACGAAGCGTAATGCGACAATGTTCGGCCCACCGGGCCATGCCTACGTATACTTCACCTATGGCAACCATTGGCTGGACCGGGCAAGCTGACCCAGGCCCTCGGGATAAGTGGTGCACATAATGGTGCGGACCTGACGGAGGGGCCGTTGCGGATTAGCCAAGATGGGTTTGAGGTCGGCGATGTGATATGTACGACCCGCATAGGCCTGGGCGCCGGCCGGGGGGAGGAGCTCCCCCTTCGGTTTGTCATCGCCGGTAGCCCGTTCGTCTCCCGCCCTGTCACGTAAGGCCTGCGCTCGACGCGCATGTTCATGGCAGGCGCTTTGTTCTGTTGTGGAGGCAAAGCCGGAAGGCGAGGAAACATATCAAAACCCTTACGACTGCTTTGCAAAGCACATGTGCGGAGGTTGCTGTTAGTTTGGTTACTTGTTGCACGAAAGGAATGAGTCTCGCGTGAGTGTTTACGATGTCGTAATGAGGCGCAGGACCATCCGGAAGTACCAGCAGAAGTCGGTACCGGGAGAGGTCCTGGACAGGTTGTTAGATGCCGGTCGCCTGGCTCCGTCGGGGGCGAACCTGCAGCCGTTGGAGTTCATCGCGGTGGATGACCCGCAGACATGCGCGCAGGTGTTTGAATGCCTCGCATGGGCGGGTTACCTGAAGGACGGCGCCCCGCCGGCCGGCATGGAGCCGACCGCCTACATCGTGATTCTCAACAACAAGCAAATCAGGGAAGACCCCGGCCAGGACCCGGGTATCGCCGCCGAAAGCATGACCCTTGTGGCCGAGGACGAGGGAATCGGGAGCTGCATGATAGGGTCAATTAAGCAAGCCAGGCTTGCGGAAGTGCTGGGCGTGCCCGATACCCATTCCATCCAACTGGTCCTGGCCCTCGGCTACCCCGCTGAGACCGCCGTTGCGGAAGAGAGCAAGGGCGATGACATCCGATACTGGCGCGATGACGAGGGTATACATCACGTTCCCAAGCGGCCCAAGGACAGAATCACGCACTGGAACCGTTTCGGGAGCAAATAATGCGAGTGTGCATTCGACGGCGGCGTTGGAAATGCGTTCTACTACCCGCCTGAGACATTTCAGCGGCACTTGTCGCAACCCTCGGAGGGGGAGGTGGTCTGTTTCCCGTGCTCCAAGTGGGGCAATGACGCCATCCCCACAAAGCCGGTTGACGAGGAGTCTGGCCACCGACCGGTCCGATTGAGCAGCAGGAGGTCGTCGTGCCGGCGGTTTCACAACTGATTAGCATCCGCGGCGCCTGCCGGGTTACAATCTCCGGGTTCACATTTACCAACGGCCGATACGAGGGCGGGGGCTTGGCGTTCTCCGAGCCGGTCTCTCTCGAGGAGTGGAGGCAGATGGGCTATGACAGGCATTCAGTGGTGGGCGACCCGCTGTTTGTTGACCCGGACAATGACGACTACCGGCTTGGATTCCCCGGCGCTCAAACTGGGTTTCCAGCCGATAGACGTCGACAGGATCGGCATCCGCAAGCAGGCTCCATAAGATCGAGTGCCAGTCGTTCTCAGTCCATTTCCAGGCTTCGCAGGAAGGCGATGGCGCGTCGCACGTCTCCGAGCTTGTCCTCGCCGACTTCGCGTTCGATTGCAAAATAGCCGTCAAAACCCGCTTTACGCAGGATGGCCACGTACCTGGGCCAGTCCACCATTCCTTCGCCGAGTGGAACTTCTTGATATGCGCCGTCATCGCTTACGCGTGCATCCTTGGCATGGGTGTGGACAATCCACGGCGCCAGCATTTCCGTCGCGTCGTGGGGGTCAAAGTTTGCCGCCGCATCCTCGGGGTCATACGGCTTCCCAGCATACCTGGCCAGAAGCGATGGCCAGATAATGAAATTCGCCGGGTCAAGGTTGATGCCCAACTGGGGGCTGTCGATGGTTTCCATCAGCCGTCGAAGGACCCGGTACGGCTCCGGGCCTGTCTCAATGGCGGTGCATACGCCGGTTTGCTCGCCGTACTCAGCAAGGCGGCGGCAGGCGTCCACCATGGCGGCCCACCGGGGGTCATCGGTCTCGCGCGGCATGATTCCAACATGTGCCGTGACGACGGGGCAGCGGATGTCCGCGGCCAGTTCAAGCATCTTGCGCGCCTGCAGCAGTGCATGCTCATGCTGCTCGCGTTCGCACAGGTCCACCTCGCCTCCCCAAAGCACCAGCGAAGTGAGCTGCAGGCCGACTGAACGGAGCAACGACACGAGGTCGCGTCTTGCTTGGGCGTCGAGGGCCTCCGGGGCTACGGAGAAATAGACCCCCTCAACATCCTCCTCGGATGCCAATCGGATTCCTTCGTCCAGGTCATCGGAGAAGTACCGCGGTGAGACGGAGATTTTCAAATGGTTCATGCTCTTGCAGCCACCCTTCGCTTCGATTCTGAACATCGGTTTGTCGCATACTTACCCGTCTAAAGGAGGTCTTCGATGGCCTGGCCGAGCCGGCGATGGATTGCCAGCAC
>JALGUK010000488.1 GCA_029820875.1 Candidatus Zipacnadia bacterium | reverse complement strand
ATCGGGCCTGCACTGGCAGGTATCGGCATTTGCGCTCTGGCCTTCGCGCCGACTTACTGGGCAGTGGCCGTATGCATCCTGATAGGAGCGCTGGGCAACGCGTTCTTCCACCCTCAGGGTGCGGCCATCGCAGCAGACGCTGTCGGCTCGCGCCGCCGGGGACTTGCAACCTCGTTCTTTTCCGCTGGCGGCATCATAGGTTACGGCACTGCGCCGATTTTCATCGTGTGGTTCGTCCAGCGCTACGGGATGGCCCGAATGTGGTCGCTGGCCGGCATCGGCCTCGCGACGAGCATTCTCGTCTACATCTACGGCGGTTCCACCGCAGGCGAAAGCGGGGAGGCCGCCGTCGCCAGGCTGCAATCCGGACTGCGGCAGGCCTGGCGCGCACTTGGCATACTGCTCGTAGTGATAACCCTCCGCTCAGGGGCCATCGTCGTGATGAATGCATTCACACCGCTTCTGATGAAACAACGCGGTTTGCCGCCGACGGCCGGAGCGATGGCACTGTTTGTGTTCATCTGCGCAGGTGGAATAAGTATGATGGTCGGCGGTCACCTGTCCGACCTCTTCGGCCGTCAAAGCGTAACCGCGGTAATGCTTCTGTGCAGCGTGCCGCTGCTTTTTGCGTTCCTCCACGCCCACGGGCCTATGGTGCTGGTTCTTCTCGCACTGGCCGGCGCGACTTTGAACGGTGCGAACTCCGTCAACATCGTTCAGGCTCAGGAGCTTCTGCCGGAGGGTGCGGGCCTGGCGTCCTCAATGACGATGGGCCTTTGCTGGGGGCTTGGGAGCATGATGAACATCTGGGTCGGGCATATTGCAGACGCTCGCGGCGTCGAGTTCGCTCTCCACATTGCCGTCATACTCGCTCTGCTGGCAGGCCTGGCGGCACTCGTACCGATGCGAAGAAGTGGACAGTAAGACATCGTTGCGAGGCAATGTCCCGCCATATCGTCCGCGGAAAAGTTTCCTTCACGAGTTTACCACTTTCTGAAACATGTGGTATAGACTTGTAAACGACACTGGCGGAAAGCCTTACGGGATAACCAGCGATGGTAGGGCACGCAGCCTACCTCGTGGCGAAGGAGTGACCACAACCATGCGCAGGAGCCGAGCCGCAGAGGGATTCACACTGATTGAGGTCCTGATCGTCATCGTCATTATAGCAGTGCTTGCATCAATTGTGGTCCCACGGCTGCTGGGGGCGGCACGCAATGCGCGGGAGGCGAGGTTGAAGGCTACTCTTCAGCAGATGAGGGAAGCAATCCGGCTCTTCGAGGGTGAGTTCGGCGGGCATCCCTGCCGCCTGTGGCACCTTATGGCGAATCAACCCCCAAACCATTGTCATGCGGACGGCGACGGGCATAGAATTGATATTGACCAAAGCTCCGTCACCTGGAACGGCCCCTATTTTACTACTCCCGACGGACAGCTTCCCGTAGATCCCATCACGGGGGAGGCCAACTGGAGTTATTCATGGCGCACAGGCAAGCTCCACAGCAGCGCGACCGGCACTGCCGACGGGACACCATACAGCGACTTTTAGCAATCACCGGTCTGGCGCTTCCCTAAGCGAGCGTCACCTTGTCATTGGGCAGATACGGGCACTTGATGAAGATGATGCGGGCAGGCTCGCGGGAGTCGTTGACGATGTTATGTGCCTCTCCCGGGCTGAGTTTGAAGACGTCGCCGGGGCGGACGCGGTGTACGCTGTCGTCCACTATCATCTGCGGTGTGCCGGCCTCGAAGTAGAAAGTCTCCTCCACCTGCTCGTGCTTATGAAGTCCGAGTTCATCGCCCGGTCTCAGGCGAATTATCCCCCACTCGTGCTTAGGCCCTCGGAAGAGGTACTTCGGCCCGTGGTCCCCGTGGCGGAATTCCAGGTCGTGCTCATTAACGAGGTCCATGTCACACCTCCCTTCGTTGCTCGTGCGCGACGATTGCGCCGGTAAGTATGCGGTACACCTCATCGGGGTTTTGAACGCCAATCAGAGCGGGCGTCCCGCGCCCGCTGCGCGACTGCCGCGGGAAGGGACTCGCCGG
>JALGUK010000487.1 GCA_029820875.1 Candidatus Zipacnadia bacterium | reverse complement strand
CCACTGGGACCCGGGCTCCAGCGACTACGTCACCGACGACGTGCTCTGGACCCTAACCGACCACCTCAACACCGTGCGCGACCTGATCGACAACTCGGCCAACGTCGCCAACCACATCACGTACGACTCCTACGGCCAGGTCACCACCGAAACCAACTCCAACGTCGACACCCTATGCCTCTTCACCGCCCGCCCCTACGACCCGGACACGCACCTCCAATACAACTGGCACCGGTGGTATGATCTGGCCACGGGGAGGTGGATGAGCGAGGATCCGATTGCGTTTGACGGAGGCGATTCGAATCTTTATCGCTACGTTTCCAACAATCCCGTGAAAGGTATTGATCCCTCCGGCCTCAAGATAACGGAGGAACCGGAGAGAATTGATAACTTAACACTTTATTGGGGTTACCGGGAGGTTGAGGAGGGCAGGAACGAACTGATGAAGTTGGCCAACAAGAACGGAGGGCCGAAGGGCACGGGCGAAGGTGGAGCTGTAGAAGAACGGGGTAAGATGGGCGGGATCCCCACGCCAGTCCACATGAGAAAGCACATAATAACGGGCATGCCCGGCAAAGGTCAGTTTGTTGGTCCAGGGGCGTGCGGGCCGTGTATTGGCGTCGTGATTGTCAAGCCCGGGAAGAAGATCTGGGCGTTTCACTTTGACCACCTCAACTGTTCGGCCGGGAGAACGCTGAAACAGTACGCTCCCTATCCTCAGGGTTCTCACGCTGTTGTCTGTGGGGGCGACGACAAGTTCAAAGGCTCAAACTCGCAACTGAAGGAAATTATTACGACGCTCCTTGACCTGCCCAATGTAACGCTTGACGGAATGATCGACTCCGACGGATGCTATTATGGAAAGAACGAAGACGGGGAAATGGGATGGTTTAAGCATCGGAGCTACAAATAGTGATTTCTGGCCTACCAGAGGCTCTCCCGTATGCGCCTATGGGCAAGCGCTGTCTGGGGTCAAGGTCGAACTGATTACGCGAGTACGAGGCACCGTTATGACCGACGAACGAGGACGTGAGCGCTCGCACATTCAGTTTGGCATCCGACCTTTGCTGGTTGGCACTTTCCTCTTCGCGCTGTTCCTCGGCGTGATCGGGGTACCGATCTACAGGAGTATGTGGTCAACCAGACAATACCAAGAGCTCTCGGGCGAAATCGATTCCATGCTCGAGTCACTCATTGCCAGAGGGCTACCGGGCATCCCTCCCGCGCGATGGAAGCGTGCCGTATGGTCGACGTGCAACATCATTGGTCAGGTTCACTTGGACACCGAAAGGCTCCGCAGCCTGCGCGAACAGTTGAGACACAAGATGAGCCAGGAGCCGAGTCTTGACGTGCTCAGGTGGGTGTGGGAGGAGTGCGAGCACTCGGGGAGTCCTGGGAGCCGTTATGCCGTTGAATTCCGAGACATTGCGTTACTCACAAAACCGCCGATCACCGACGACCGACTGCCCAACCTGTGGTCCTTGCGCAAGTGCACTTTTCTCGATCTCACCGACACGCAGGTAACCGATGCCGGCTTGGCCCATTTGACGGGATTGACCAACTTGCGAAGTTTGGTCCTTTCGGGAACGCAGATTGCTGATCCTGGGTTGGTACATCTCAAGAGGATTTCGGGCCTCAAGAAACTGTACCTGGACGGGACGAACGTCTCCGACCAAGGTCTTGAGTATCTTCACGACTTGAATCAGCTCGAATTTTTGTGCCTCGATTACACGGCAGTTACCAACGAAGGAGTCCGAAGACTAAAGAAGGCTTTGCCGGGATTGGTTGTTAGCTGTCGGGCCTGTGCGGGTGTGCCGGTCCAGCGAAAGTGATGTCGTAGTATCGAGGGGTGCCAGAAGGGCTGACAGAGTTGCTTCTTGGGCCGGTGAGCGCGTCACCGGCGCGTGAGCACTGGGGTCCGAGGAGTGCCCGGAGCGAACATCGCCGGACGACCGGGTTCGGCGCGCGGAAGTGGCGGGCTCCCATGATCCGCCCAGGCAGGGCCACTACGCAGCCCGGCCTCGGGCGCCGGACCCACACGATCGACGCCCTGGGCAACGTCACCGAGACCGTCTACGACGCCGCCTCGCGGGTCACGCAGCAGATCGCCCCGGCGGCGACGCTCACCGACGGGCTGCTGGGCTTCTGGTCGTTCCTCGAAGAGACCGGCACCGGCGCGGCGGATCTCTCGGGCGGCGGGCACTCGGGCACGCTCTCGGGCGGGCCGAGCCGGGTCGAGGGGCGACTGGGCGGGGCACTGGACTTCGACGGGGCCGACGACTACGTGGCCCTGGGCAACCCGGCCGGGCTGGACGTCACCGGCGCGGTCACCCTCTCGGCCTGGATCAAGCCCGAGGCCACCGACGGCATCCGCAACATCCTCGTCCACGGCCATTCCCCCTCGCCGCAGGGGGAGGTCTTCCTCCGCATTAACAACGGCCAGTACCAGGTCGGGAGCTGGAACGGCAGCGACCACAAGACCACGTACGCCATTCCCGCCGAGGACATCGGCCAGTGGGTCCACCTGGCCGGGCTCTACGACCCCGTGGCCGGCGAGTGGCGCCTCTACCGCAACGGCCAGCTCGCCGCCAGCACGCCCGAGACCACCGGCGCCGTGAGCGTCGCCGAGGACTGGGCCATCGGCGCCCGCGGCACCGGCACCGAACGCTTCTTCCAGGGCGCGATCGACGAGGCCCGCCTCTACGGCCGGGCCCTCACCCCCGACGAAATCGCCCTCCTCGCCCAAACCGCCACCGGCCCGGCCACACAGTTCGCGTACGACAACCTGGGCCGCCTCACCGCCCAGACCGACGCCGAGGGCGGG
>JALGUK010000029.1:467-12676 GCA_029820875.1 Candidatus Zipacnadia bacterium | reverse complement strand
GTGAGGCGCAAAGCGCCGAAGAATCTTAATGTCAGGCGTGCTGCGATGTGGGAACAGCGAGATTCTTCGCGCCCTTCAGGCGCTCAGAATGACACATGGAGCCAAGGTCTCGTTTTTAGTGCTTCGCACCGATATACTCAGATGGGGCCATTGTGAACAGATGGTGGTGTCTTGTGGCCGGTTCGACCGCCTTCACCATTCGAGGACGAATCTCCTTACTCTATCGCCTTATTCTCCTGGCTTTCCTTGCCCTCACATGTAAACTTGTTTATCTTCAGGGCTTTCGTTCCGCCCAATTGAGCGCCGCCGCGGCATTCCTGCGGAAGCGCGTTTACTCGTTGGAAGCCGCGCGAGGATACATCTACGACCGCAACGGCGTCCCACTTGCCATAAACGCCGACCTGGAGTCCATCTACGCTGACCCAGAGCGAATCGAAGACCCACAGGAGGTGGCTGCGACTCTTGCCCGTCAGCTCCAGCTGGATCCCGACAAGCTGGCGGCCAAGCTTCGCGCCGGCGGGCGGTTTGTCTGGGTCAAGCGAAAGGTCAGGCCTGAGATCGCCCGGAAAGTTAAAGCTCTCGACATCCGAGGAGTCGGGATGCGGCTTGAGCGGAAGCGCATTTACCCGCCCGCCGGGAGTGCTTTCGCAAATGTAATCGGGTTTGCCGGCACCGACAACGATGGTCTCGAAGGCCTGGAGCGCAAGTGGGATTCGATACTGTCCGGCCAGCCCAAAATCTCTGCGCATGAAAGCGGTTCCGCAGCATCGCCTTCTGCAACTCCGCCTGAGGTGCTTAGTCCCTCACACGGGGGTTGACCCGCGTACCGGCGATGTGTTGGCGATGTGCTCGTATCCCTCATTCGACCCGAACCACTTCACGGACGCGGGGCCGCGTGAGTGGAAAAACCGGTCCGTATGGTGGACCTTCGAGCCTGGGTCCATCCTGAAGCCGGTTCTGGCGGCGGCCGCATTAGACGCCGGTGTCATCAACCTCAAGGACAGGTTTTATTGCCCGGGTGAGATCATCCTTGGAGGCACTTCACTGAGCTGCTGGGGCAAATGGAGGGAAAAAGGCCACGGATGGCAGACCGTCGCACAGGTTCTTGCCAACTCCTGTAACATCGGTGCAGCGAGAATCGCTCTCAAACTGGGGAAGCAACGATACTACGACTACCTGACGCGATTCGGCTTCGGCCGTCTGACCGGCATAGACTGTCTGGCGGAGCGCTCAGGTGTGGTGCGTCCGGCCGACGAATGGAGTATCCGCGGGCTTGCCACTGCGGGTTTCGGGCAAGGCCTGACCGTGACGTCCCTGCAGCTTGCATGTGCGGCCAGTGCGCTTGTCAACGGCGGGGTATTGCGGTACCCGCGCATCGTCAAAGAGGTGCGAAATGAGGACGGCTCGCTTTTTCGGGCCATTGAACCGCGGATTGTGCAGCGGCCTATAAGGCCCGAAACGTCTCGCCTTCTTATCAAGATGCTCGAGCGGGTTGTGGAGAGCGGGACCGGCAAGAGCGCGCGTATCCCCGGCTATCGAATCGGCGGTAAGACCGGCACCGCCCAGAAAACCGAACCGGGACGGCCCGGCTACTTACCTGATCGCTTCATTGTATCCTTCTGGGGAGCCGTTCCACTGCCCGACCCGGATTTTGTTGTTGTTGTCACTCTCGACGAGCCTCACGGGGAGCAGACGGGGAGCGCCGCGGCTGCTCCCGTGTTCAAGGCCGTGACCAAGCGCCTTCTGAAATACTACGAGATTCCGCCTGAGACGCCCGGTACGTGAAGGAGGCAGGGCCTTCCCTGCACTGGCTTGCGATGGTATAATCCACTTGTGAACCTGTCGTTTCGCGAGGACGTTATGCTGACTCTTGCCCAGCTCATCAAGGATGTTCCCGGCAGCCGAATAGTCGCTGGCGGAAACGTAACCATAAGCCACATCACCGCCGACTCGCGCCTGGTGGAGCCGGGAGCTGCCTTTATCTGCATTCGCGGCTTTGAGACCGATGGACATCTGTATGCGGCTGACGCAGTGGCGAAGGGGGCGGTGGCCGTCATCTATCAGGACGAAAGCGCCCTTCCAGCTCTACCCCCAGGGACAGCTAGCGCGGTCGTGCCCGACAGTCGGAAAGCAGCGGCCGTTATTGCAAACACTTTTTACGGCCACCCATCCAGAGGCCTTCGCGTCGTCGGCGTCACCGGCACCAACGGCAAAACGACGACTGTCTACTTGGTTGACAGTATTCTCGGCACAGCGGGTCGGACCACCGGCGTTATCACAACACTCGAGAGGCGAATTGCCGGCAGGACGCTTCCCGCCGACCGCACCACGCCGGACGCGCTGGGACTTCAGTCGCTGCTGCGGCAGATGGTGGATGCGGGAGTTACAGACGTGGCGATGGAAATCAGCTCCCACGCGCTGCAGCTCAGCCGGACGGCCGGCACCAAGCTTGACGCAGCGGTCTTCACAAATCTTACGCAGGATCATCTTGATTTCCATGCGGATATTGACGAGTATTTCCGGTCAAAACTTTTGCTGTTTACGGACTATGCGGATGCAGCCCGTCCAGAAAAAGAGCTGCGGGGCGTGGTGAACGCCGATGACCCGTATGGCCGTGAAATTGCCCGCCAAGCCCGCTGTCCGATAATTACTTACGGCCTTTCGGACGATGCGGACGTTCGGGCCTGTGACATCAAGCTGCGACGTGACGGCACCGACCTGGAGCTGTACGTGCTGGGCAATACCACCGCTGTCACGCTGCGGTTGGTAGGGTTGTTCAACGTTTACAACGCCCTCGCCGCTGCTGCCTGTACAACCGGTCTGGGCATTGAGTTGGACGTCGTTACGGAGGGTCTCTGCGCTGCATCGGCCCCTCCCGGACGCTTTGAGCGTGTGGATGAAGGACAACCGTTCGGCGTGGTCGTTGACTATGCCCACACCCCGGACGGGCTTCGCAATGTCCTTCGGGCCGCTCACGAGCTTGGGCCTGAGCGATTGCTGGTTATCTTCGGCTGTGGGGGAGACCGCGACCGGTCCAAGCGGCCCTTGATGGCGCGAGTCGCGGAGGAGCTTGCTGATGTCGTGATTGTGACAAGTGACAACCCGCGCAGCGAGATTCCTGAAGCAATCATTGCCGAGATTGTTGCCGGCTTCCGAGGAAACGATTTCGTGGTGGAGCCTGACCGCCGGGCGGCGATTCGGTGTGGGATTGAGATGTGCCAGCCCGACGATCTGCTGATTATTGCTGGCAAAGGGCATGAAACATACCAGATATTCGCCGACAAAACCATCCATTTCGATGACCGCGAAGTGGCACGCGAGTTCCTCCGGAAGGAAGTGGCCCATTCGTGAGCACAGCGCCGCGCGGTAACGCTATCGCCGCCCGTCTGACACTGGCGGAAGTTGCAAAGGCTGTCGGCGGGAGTCTGGAGGGCGGTATCCCCGAGACCCGGATAGCGGGTGTGAGCACAGACTCCCGGAGTCTGTGCGCGCAGGAGCTTTTTGTCGCTCTAATCGGAGAGCGGTTCGACGGCCACCAGTTTGTCCCTGAGGCGATGGCCAAGGGCGCCGCCGCCGCCCTCGTGTGTCGGTCTGTGTCGCTATCCGGCCCGCTGATTCGGGTCGCCGATACACTGCTCGCTTACGGTGACCTGGCCCGCTGTGTACGCGACCGAAGCAATGCGAGGGTTATTGCGGTTACCGGCAGCACCGGCAAGACCACGACACGTGAGATGCTCGCGACAATTCTTCGGCAGGACCGACGGACGCTCTCGAGCGTGGGCACCGAAAACAACGAGGTCGGGGTCCCCCGGACGATTCTGAAACTTACGGAAGAACACGAGGCGCTCGTGCTTGAATTCGCGATGCGGGGTCCGGGCGAAATAGCGCGCCTGGCCCAGATCGGGCGTCCGGACGTGGGTGTGGTTACCAATGTGGGTGTCTCCCATATAGGACGGCTTCATTCAAAGGAGGCTATTGCAGCCGCGAAAGCGGAACTTATCGAGGCACTCGAGCCGATGGGGCGGGCAGTCCTTAACGCTGACGATTCCTATGTGGCACAAATGGCGTCTCGGGCTAAATGCCCGACGATTACTTACGGCTTCGGCGATGCAGATGTGCGGGCGAGCGATGTCGAAACCGGCTCGGAATCCGTGAGATTCCGGGTGATGCTTCCCGACAAGGTGATTCGGGTTACGGTTCCGGTACCTGGACGGCACAACGTTTACAACGCACTCGCGGCGGCGGCCGCCGCTTATGCCGTTGGCGCGTCCCCGGAGACGATTTGCATGGGACTGGGAATGTACGAGGGGATGCCGATGCGTGCGCGTATAGTGCGAGGGCAAAACGGGGTAGTCGTCCTGGATGACACATACAATGCCAGCCCCGACTCGGTTCGCGCCGCGCTGGAGACGCTCAGAGATATGCGCTGCACGGGGCGCCGGATAGCGGTATTGGGGCCGATGCTCGAGCTTGGGGAATTCGCTTCGCAGGAGCACCGGGAGATCGGGCGGACTGTGGCGCAGACAAACGTTGATGTGCTCATCACTGTGGGCGAGCTGGCTGAGGAGATTGCTGCAGGGGCAAGCGGGGAGGGAGTCGTCGGATTGGCGATTCACCGCGTCTCCTCCAATGACGAGGCCCTCGAATTGTTGCGCGGATTGCTCTTGGAGGGAGATGCGGTCCTGGTGAAGGGTTCCCGCGCGGCGGGGATGGAGAAGATTGTCAAGGGGCTGGTCGGATGATTTCGACTGGCGCGATTCCCATGCTTTACGCCGCTGCCGCTGTTCTGGTGCTCGGGTGGGCGATTCTCCCGCTGCTGCGCAGCACGGGTGTGGGGCAGAAGGTGCGCGATGACGGGCCGCCGGCACATCTTGCGAAGGCGGGCACCCCGACATTCGGCGGGCTGATCATTATTCTTGCTGTGCTGGTTGCGGTTATGGGGTCGCGTGCCCTCTCCTTGCGCGGGTTGCTTGGGCTGCTTGGGATGGTCGTATTCGGTGTTATCGGGTTTGTGGACGACTATGTTAAAAGCGCCCGCGAGACGCCGACCGGCTGGAGAGCGCGTTACAAGTTCACGATTGAGCTTCTGTTCGGAGTGGCGTTTGCGCTGTGGGCTCTTCACTTCGGGCACGCTGGCGGAGCTCTGAAGCCTTCCTGCATTGTGGTGCCGTGGACGTCTGTTGCGTGGGACCTGGGGTGGCTCTACGTTCCCGTATCCGCGCTGGTTGTGGTCGGGTTGGCCAACGCCGTGAACCTCACCGACGGCCTTGACGGTCTCGCAGCGGGAAGCAGCGCCATTGTGGCGGCGGCCTTGGGAGTTGTTTGTTTCCTGGCGACCGATTTTGCGCTCGTGCCCGTCGCCGCGGCACTTGCCGGCGCGTGTGCCGCCTTTTTGTGGTTCAACGGGCATCCGGCGCAGATGTTTATGGGCGACACGGGGTCTCTGGCAATCGGTGGCCTCCTGGGGGTGCTTGCGGTTATGGCGGGGTTGCATATCATTGTGCTGATTGCCGGTGCCCTTTTCTGTTGGGAGGCGCTGTCGGTGATTCTTCAGGTCGCGAGCTACCGAATGACCGGCAGGCGTATATTCCGCATGGCGCCCTACCATCACCATCTTGAACTGCTGAACTGGCCGGAAACCAGGGTCGTCTCGCGGCTGTGGGTGGTTACATTCCTGTTCGCCGCTCTGGCCGTGACATCGTTTCATTTCGGTGGGTAAAGATGATGATGCCAAATATCGTGCTCGACATTTGCAATTCATCCGTGGAGGTGCCGGTTTGAGGCCCTGGGACAAACTGGACGGCAAGCGCGTCTTGGTAATCGGAATGGGGCGGACCGGCATCGCCTCAACGCGCGTGCTGCTTGATGAAGGTGCGAAAGTCACGCTGGCCGACACGCGTTCGGAGGCGCAACTGGGTGAGAAGCTTGCACAGGCCGAGCAACTCGGCGTGCCGTTGATTACGGAACTTGGGGCGGATGTGCCCAAGGCGGATTTTGCCGTGGTCAGCCCGGGGCTGGCTCCCGATATGCCCGCTCTGCGCGGCCTTCGCCGGCAGGGGACGCCTGTTATCAGCGAGATTGAGCTTGCATTCTCTCTCGCGAAGGCGCCCATTGTTGCTGTTACCGGCACCAACGGCAAGGGCACGACGGTCACCCTCATCGGCGAGATGCTGAAGGCTGCGGGCCGGGAGGTCGTGGTCGCCGGCAATATTGGCCTGGCGTTGGTCGGCGAGGTCGGGCGCGTCGGGCCTGAAGGGGTCATTGTTGCCGAGATAAGCACATTTCAGCTTGAGGGAATTGTCGACTTCCGGCCGCACGTAGGGGTCTTGCTCAATATTCTCGCCGATCACCTGGACCGCCACGGCTCGGTGGAGAAATATGCACAGCTTAAGCGCCGGCTCTTCGAGAACCAAACCGACTCCGATGAGGCGGTTATCAACCGCGATGACCAGTCGGCAGTGGATGCAACGCAAGGTATATCATCCCAGCGCCGCTTCTTCAGCCTCCATGATACCGGCGCCGATGCCTACCGGGATACGGGGACGCTGTTTGTAAAGGTGGGAGGGGTTCCCCGGCGGCTTTGTCAAGAGGCCGAAGTGCCCCTTATGGGTGAGCACAATCTGCAGAATGTCCTTGCCGCCTCTCTGGCCGCTTCCATCTGCGGCGTACCGGCGCCGGTGATTGCCGAGGCGATTCGCCGGTTTCGCGTTCCGGAGCACACGTTGGAGCCGGTCGGGGAGATAAGCGGCGTCCGCTTCATCAATGACTCCAAGGGCACTAACCCTGCAGCCACCAGCGCTGCGCTCGAGGCGATGGACGGCCCGACGATTCTCATCGCCGGAGGACAGCACAAAGGCACCGACCTGACCTTGTTGGGGCGCAAAGTCGCCGCGCATGTGAAGGCGTTGATTCTGATAGGCGAGGCCGCCGAATCCATCCGGGAGGCCGCCGAGTCCGCGGGATTACGGGACGCCGTGAAATGTGAAAGCCTTGAAGAGGCTGTGCAGGAGGCATTTTCGCGGGCCGAATCCGGTGATACCATCCTGATGTCGCCGGCGTGTGCAAGTTTCGACATGTTCGCCGACTACGCTGAACGCGGGCGCCGCTTCAAAGAAGCCGTACGTACACTTGCGCGATTCGCAGGCACATAAAAGCACAAGCGGGGGGCGAAAGTGGCGGGAACCGCTCAACGCAAGACATTCGACGAAACTCTGATGCTGCTTGTGCTGGGGCTGGCCGTATTCGGGCTTGTGATGGTCTTCTCATCCAGCTACGCCCTGGCGGGACGAGCCGGTGACAGCACCCGGTACCTCAAAACCCAGGCCCAGTGGCTCGTTTTGGGCATCGTTGCAATGCTGATTATGTCACGCGTGCCCTACTGGTGGTTCCGCCGGTGGGCGCGGTCCTTGCTTTTGCTGGCGATTGTCCTGCTTGTGCTTGTGTACTTCTTCGGGGCCGAAAGAGGGGGCGCGCGGAGGTGGTTGCAGCTTGGGCCTGTAACGTTGCAGCCCTCCGAGTTCGCCAAGATCGCCGTCATTCTCTTCCTGGGATGGCTCGTATCCGAACGCCGCAGGCATATCCAGGAGTTTCATCGGGTGGTGTGGCCGGGGGCGATCGTGTTGGGGGTCGTATGCGGGCTTACCATTATTCAGCCGGATATGGGCACAGCGGTCGTCATTTTCCTCGCCGGGCTGACCGTGCTGTTCGTTGGTGGAGTTCCCGCACGGCATATCATCCCCATCGCTGGAGGCGCCCTCGCCCTCGGGCTTGTGGTAGTCCGCTCGACTGCCTACCAATGGGAGCGCATAATAGCCTGGATGGACCCCGCCTCGGCCTCCGAGAAGGCAACCTATCAGATAAAGCACTGTGTCATCGCCATCGGCTCTGGCGGACTTTTCGGACGGGGACTTGGGAGCGGCACTGAGAAACTAGGGTACCTGCCTGCACCCCATACGGACTCGATTTTCGCTGTCGTCGGCGAGGAACTTGGGCTGGTCGGGACGCTTGCGGTGATAGTCGTTCTATGCTGGATTGCACAGCGAGGTTTCTCTATCGCGATGCGTGCCCGTGACCCGTTTGCTACTGTGGTTGCGGCTGGAATCGTCGCAACGATTACCATCCAGGCGGCCCTCAACATAGCAGTGGTAACGCGCTCCATCCCCTGCACGGGGCTGCCGATGCCGTTTCTGAGCGCCGGGGGGAGTTCGCTCGTGGTGCTGATGGCGGCCGTCGGCATCGTGCTCAACATCTCACAGAATATAAACGGACCGCCGAAGAGGAGGAGGCGTTAGGTCGGGGGAGGATACCGCCCTAAAAGGGGCATACGAGTGAATGATTTCGCGCTGTGCAGATACGTCTTTTCGCCTCAGGTTCCGGACAATGAACCACTCTCTGGAGAAGGGTGACGCCCTTGCCAACCACACGGGTCATCTTCGCCGGCGGTGGGACGGGTGGGCATCTGTACCCGCTGCTTGCAGTCATCAAGGGGCTTAGGAAGCAAGACCCCCATGTTGATGTGTTGCTGGTCGGCGCTCGGAAGGGTCTCGACGCCGAGCTGCTTCCTCAACTGGACGTCCCCTTCCGACTGATTCCTGCCGAACCGCTGACAAGGCGACCGCTCAGCGAGTTCGTCCGCGGTGTCTTCGGCTGCACGCTCGGAACGTTTGCATCGGTGCGTATCCTTCGCGAGTTCCGCCCCGACGTGGTCTTTTCCACCGGCGCCCACGTGGGCGGGTGTATATGTATCGCTGCGCGGCTCCTGCGGATTCCCTACGTCCTGCACGAGTCTGACGCCGTGCCCGGGCGCGCTAACCGCAGTCTCGCTGCGGGGGCTGCGCGGCTCACTTTGGCCTTTGATGCGGCCGAGGCGCAGCTCCCGGCCGACAAGACCGTCCACACCGGCCAGCCGATCCGAAGCGAAATCGGACGCGCCGAGCGTGGCCCATCCCGCGCGCAGTTGGGCCTTGAACAGAACCGCACGACCGTATTAGTGATGGGCGGAAGCCGCGGCGCGCGCCGGATCAACGAGGCGCTCCTCGAGGCGCTTCCGCTCCTGGCTCGGGAGCCGGACATCCAGATATTGCATATAACCGGTACCCTCGACGCCGATTCTATCTCCGTCCGGTTGGCTGCAGGCGATGAGCAAGCGCCGCCGTGGTATCACATGCGCCCCTATGTGCAGAACATGGCCCAGGCGTTGGCGGCCGCGGACCTGGTCGTCTCCAGGGCCGGCTCAAGCACGCTCGCGGAGTTGGCAGTCTGCGGGCTGCCGTCCATCTTGGTCCCGTATCCGTTCGCTGCACATCAGCATCAAACGGCCAACGCCCGCGTTTTCGAGAAGGCTGGGGCGGCGGTGGTACTGGAGGACAGTAAATGCACTGCTGAAGTGCTCGCGAGTACCCTCAGCGAACTCCTCCATGACGTCAGTCGCCTTGACCGAATGGCCCGTGCCGCTCGGGACCTGGCTCGACCCGATGCGGCTGAAAGCGTCGCCAAGGTCTTGCTTGAAGTTGCCAATAGGTAATGAGATGCCGCCCGGCGCCGGGACCTGTGAAGGCGGCGTGCAGATTATTGGAGTGGCGAGCTGTCCTTAGTGAACCGCATAGCCGGATAACGCAAGACCCTGACCGCATCCGGCTTTCGTTGACAGCAACTGTTGAACGTGCTATTCTTACGCGGTGAAGCTATGTGAACCACCCGACGTGATTTCGAAACATCTGATTGGCGGGTCAAGAGACAGTGAAAGCCTTGATCACCGGCGGCGCAGGCTTCATCGGCTCTCACTTGGCTGATGCGCTTCTGCGCCGCGGCTATGATGTGAGTCTGATTGACGACCTCTCTACAGGGCGGCGGGAGAATATCGCCCATATCGAGAATGACCCACGGGTAGATGTTACGATCGGCAGCATACTCGACACCGAGAGGCTCAAGCCACTGGTGGATGCCTGTGACGTTATCTTTCACATGGCGGCGGCCGTGGGGGTACGCCTGATTGTGAACAAGCCTCTGCATTCCCTGGTGACAAATATCGAGGGGACACACAATGTATTGAAGCTCGCTGCTCAGAGCGGCAAGAAGACACTGCTCGCCTCCAGCTCGGAGATTTACGGCAAGAGCGAGGAATGTCCCTTCGGCGAAACCGCTAACCGCCTCCTGGGTAGTACTACAATCACCCGATGGTTGTATTCGACCACAAAGGCTGCCGACGAATTCCTTGCGCTGGCCTATTTCCGTGAGCAAGGGCTCCCTGTGGTAATTGCACGCCTCTTCAACGTTGTTGGGCCGCGTCAGAGCGCCCAATACGGCATGGTTATACCGACTTTCGTTCGGCAGGCGCTCCGGGCAGAAGCGGTCACGGTTTACGGGGACGGCCAGCAGACCCGGTGCTTTGCCTGCGTTTATGACGTGGTGGAGGCGCTGATTGACTTGATGGAGAATCCCGATGCTGCGGGAGATGTCTTCAACGTCGGCAGCGATGAGGAGGTCACCATCCAGCAGCTTGCAGAGCGCGTGATTGCAGCTACGGGGAGTACATCACCCATCGAGTTTATTCCTTACGAGGTCGCCTTTGCTGGTGGTTTCGAGGACATGCGCCGACGCGTGCCTGACATATCCAAGTTGCGCAACCTGACTGGATATAAGCCGCGCTATGACCTGAACCGCACGCTCGAAACGATTATTGACTGGGTACGCGCCCAGGAAGCCGCCGGTCAACGCGCGCGCGAAACGGAAAACCCGAGGTAACAATCGAGCTTGGCCGCCTCCAACATACACGGGGTTTTTGCCCTGCGTCGCTCCTATCTCGCCGCCCCGACTAATGCTTTGCTCACCACTTATCCCGGAGGGCGTGTGTCTTGCCTGAAGTTCTGCAACCGCTTGTGCCTCTGGTCATCGCTGTTGTACTAAGTGCCGCGCTCACACCGGTGGCACGTGCCTGGGCAAAAAAGACCGGGTTGCTGGACTTGCCAAGCGTCCGCAAGGCGCACCAGACGCCGACGCCGCTTATGGGCGGGACGGCCGTCTTTGTTGCCATAGCGGTTGCAGCGGTGTTGTGTGGTTTGATAACGGGCCGCACGGCGGCGATCGCCGTGGGGAGCGTGGTCGTGTTCCTCATCGGATTGTTGGACGACATCAAGGGTATGAGACCCGGGACGAAGCTGGCGGGTCAGAGCGTTGCAGCAGCCGTGGCTATCGCTCTGGGCCTTGTTGTGCGGGTCACGGGCATTTGGCCCGTTGATGTGCTGCTGACGCTTGTGTGGGTGGTCGGTCTGACAAATTCGCTGAACTTGCTCGACAACATGGACGGCATCTCTTCAGGCGTCGCGGCTATCAATGCTCTCTTCATTTTCTTTGCGGCGACCGTGTTTAAGGACGCTCAGTTGGGTTCAATCGCCTTGTGCTTATCAGGTGCCGCTCTCGGGTTCCTCCTGTATAATTTCCCGCCGGCGAGCATCTTCTTGGGCGATGCCGGAAGCATGTTGTATGGTTTTATTCTCGCCGGGCTGGGAGTGCTGCTGGCCAACCACGGGACCCACGGAAGTGACATACTGGCGCCGGTTATACTGATGGGGCTGCCGATTCTCGATACGACGCTTGTGACAGTAGTGCGAATTGCCGAGGGCAGACGTATTTCGCAGGGGGGAAAGGACCACATATCGCACCGTCTTGCACTACTCGGCGCCTCGCCGCGGGGTGTCGCATGGATACAATATGGCCTTGCGGCACGCCTGTTGCTTCTTGTCGGATTTCTCGGAACCGCGGCGGTTGTCGGTGCAGTCCTGGGTGCCGTCAGGATTGACCCAGGAAGCGTTGCCCGTTCCTCTTAGCTGGGAGGCGTGAGCTGTGCGTGTATTGGTCACCGGCGGTCACGGGCAACTGGGAACGCAATTCGCACGCTTGCCGATGCGCGAGCACGAATATGTCTGTCTCGGCCGGGAGCGCCTCGATATCACACAATCGGACCAGGTGCGCGATGTACTGGGCATGACTGCGCCCGACCTGGTCGTTCACTGCGCCGCCTGGACTGATGTTGACGGTTGTGAGCGCGAGCCGGACCGTGCATACCAAGTGAACGCTGAGGGAACGCGCATACTCGCGGAGGTAGCGGCACAAATCGGGTCGCCTTTGGTTTACATCAGCACGGATTTCGTCTTTGACGGTACCAAGCCTGAGCCGTACAACGAAGATGACTCGCCGAACCCTATCAATGT
>JALGUK010000029.1:0-453 GCA_029820875.1 Candidatus Zipacnadia bacterium | reverse complement strand
CTTGCCGGTGAAGAGTACGTCCGGGACATCTGCAGAAAACATTATATTATCCGCACTGCGTGGCTGTTCGGGCTATCGCTGAATAATTTCGTCGGCAAGATACTACGCGCTGCTTGCTCGGGTGCGAAGCTGCGCGTTACGCCCGACGAAGTGGGGTCGCCGACGGCGGCATCCGACCTGGCCGGGCGCATCATGGAAATCGTGGGGCGCGTGCCGTTCGGCACGTACCACCTGACCAACAGCGGGTACGTCTCCCGCTACGCATGGGCGAGGCAAATCGTGCAGATGGCGGGCCTGGACGTACCGATTACGCCGATTCCCGCGTCTGAGTGGCTTGCGCCGGCACGGCGGCCCGCCAACTCGCGATTGGGGAACCGAGCGTTGCAGAAGGCAGGCTTCAGTGCGATGCGCCCCTATCAAGAGCCACTTGCAGAGGTCGTGCCGACGCTGCTT
>JALGUK010000028.1 GCA_029820875.1 Candidatus Zipacnadia bacterium | reverse complement strand
CGTTTGCGGCTATCTCCACGAAGGGCTTTCCAGCAGGCTCATACAGCGCGGCATTGACAACAGGCATCAGCATCGAACCCCCCAGAACCGCCAGGATCAGGCTTCGCACCAGCTCGTACCCCCTTCTTTTTCAAGCGCGCTGTGCAAACCCGGAGAGTTTTACTTCGCCCGTTTCACGTCAATATACACTGCGGCCAACGCATCATACACGTACAAAAGCCGCCCAGGGCGTACCTCGCGGATTGCCGCATAGTTGAAAGCAGCAGGCTCGGGCAGAACATGATGATAACCCCAGGTCTTGCCCTTATCCGTGCTGAACATGATGTGGCAGCGGGGTCGGCCATAGCTGCAAGCGAGGACACCGTTGCTCATGTAAACTACATCGGGGTCTACGCTGCCCTCTTCAAGTACGACCGGGGTGCTCCAGGTCTTTCCGCCGTCATGCGACCACACTTGGTGTAGCGGAAGCATACTTCCTTGGCGCAGCAAGGCGACAGCCTCCGTCTCGGAGAGGAATTCAACCCCCGGCTCGTGTTTAGCGCCGATTCTGGAGACAAAAGTCCAGGTCTTACCCAGGTCCGTAGTTTGCACAAGATATCCGGCATGAATGTCATAAATGACGGCCATGATTCTGCCGTCGGCGAATCTGAAAATGTCTCTATCAAAGACCGGAAGCTCAACTTCGGCAGGCACGATGAGCTTGCTTTCGTACATCTCAAAGGAATCGGCGTTCCGGTCAAAGATATATGTGAATCCCGTATAGTTGCCCGCCTTGTATTTCACAACCCATCTGGAGGCACCCAGTATCCTGCCATCGGACAGACGAAGCATTGGCTGAGGCGCGAATGTCTTTTCCAGCAGCCCGGGGATAGGGACCCAGGATTTTCCTTCATCGGTTGACTTGAGTACACCATACGGTTCGTAAATTGCATCCGGCCCCTGGGCGACGCTTAGCAATAGCAACCCGTCACCTACGTTATAAAGGTACGGGCGGGTCCAACGCATTCCCTTCGGCGGCGGAATCTCCCACCGGTCGCTGATGGTGACCTCTAACTTCTTTTGACTCTCCCCCGGCTCGGTCGGCGGTATTCTGCGAATGCCCAGCTTGACGTAGTCCCAATAAGCGTCCCCTTGCCACCTCTTGCAGTTGGAGCCGAACTGCAGAAATGCCGCTCCATCTGTCGAAGGCGTGGAGAAGGCATCCTTCCCGCGGATTTTCATCTCGCCGTCCACATAGACGCTCATATCATTGTCCCGAATCACAAGTCGGTACACGTGGAAGTCATCCGTTGTGGACATAAGATGAAAGCGATCCATGAAGGTGCTGATGCGGTCAGGCCAAAGGACAATCCCATCTTGTCGCTGGCCGTTGCCGACCAATATGCCCACCGGAGCGCCGCGCGAATAAGGGCGAAGACGGTTAATGTCAGCTCCATCTTCTCGAGTGATTGATTTGACCCGAACCCGTGCCTCCACTATGATTTCATGACCCTCTTCCGGCGTCCACAATGTGCGGTAATAGCCTGCGTCGTCTTCCGCGCTGTCCGCCAAGTGCAAGGTCCCGTTCACGATTTCAACAGACGCTCCGCGAGCGCCGTGCCAGCTCCACTGTGGCTCCTGCGGCACAGCGTCCCCTTGGTAGTTTACAAGCCACTGGACGTCGCCGTCAGGTGCTCCAGTAGCCGACTGGACGAACAACGCAGCGGCCAAGAGGGTGACCCCGATGATGTTCGCCTCCATCGGTGTTATTCACTCCCTTACATGGAGTTGCCGAGCGGCCACGGCAAGGCCTGAGCGCTCATGGCTCAGAGGGTGGGCCGACTCCGGTGGGGGGCTGCCTGCGCTTCTCGGACTCCTTGTCCGCCTCGTCCACGCGGCGATGGAAAAGAATCATTTTCCAGATGAACATGCCGGCTAACACACCAAGCATCACCCAGGAGACGATGCGCCAGACCAGATGCGGCCATACCATGCGAGGCCACATACTCGCAAGCGCTGCGAAAATAACTACCCACTGCAGCTTCTCACTACGTGACATGTCCGGCTCCTATAGCTCGAGTTGGCCTTTCGGCTCGGCAGTGCGGATACAGTCGCGGCCGGAGGCCTTGGCACGGTAAAGAGCGAGATCCGCCGCTCGCAGAAGCCCTTCGGCATCCTGGGCATCATCCGGGAACGTCGCAACGCCGCCGCTTATGCTGGGAGGCGTATCAGGAGCCGCTTCCGGACCAGCAACTCGCTGCTTGAGGCGTTCGCGGACACGGTTGGCAATCCGGATGGCGTCAGGCTTGAACGTGTGCGGCAACATAATCATGAATTCCTCCCCGCCATAGCGCGCGGGGACGTCGCTGCGTCGCACTTCCTCGAGCACGAACGTCCCTATATCGCGCAGGACACGGTCGCCCTCGAGGTGGCCGAATGTATCATTGTACTGCTTGAAGTGATCTATGTCGAACATGAACAATGAGACCGGGTAACCGTAGCGCTTTGCTCGGACAATCTCCGCCTCGAGTTGCTCGTGGAAGTGTCGGGCATTGAAAAGGTTCGTAAGTCCGTCGGTTATCGAAGCGCGCTGGATCTCGTCAAACAGCCGCGCGTTGACCAATGCAACGGTTGCATGGGCCGCAAGAGCGACCAGCAAGTCAAGGTCGTCATAGTCAAAAACATTGGTGCCGCCCTTGGTTGATACATTCAATACCCCGAGGGTTTTCCCCTTGGAAACCAAGGGCACGCACATCGCCGACCGCAGCTCCCGCCGTGGGACCAGGTGGCTGAACCGGGGGTCGCGGGAGATGTCATGTAGCAATACCGGTTCCTGCTTTTCGGCGACCCACCCCGCCACTCCCGTGCCGACGGGGATTCGCAGGTCTGACGGTACATCCTCGCTCAACCCCACCGCCTTGCTCAGAACCAGCACATCCTCCCGTGGGTCAACAAGCATCAACGATGCCGAGGACGCCCCGGTGTGACGGATAGCCGTATTGACAATCAGGTCCAGGACGTCGTCCACGTCCAATGTACTCGCGAGGGCACTGCCGACCTGGTTTAGCGTGGCGAGGCGTTCAGCACTCGCGAAATTGCTGATATGCTTTTGCACGTCGTTGTACCGCGTGGCCCCGACGACCGCACCGACGGCAATCGCCGCCACTTGCCCGATAGCGGTGACCGAAGTCGCAAAGGCAGCGCCATTGGGTGAGTGCACGGCGTTGAGTGCGAGGTAGACACCTGAGTTCAACCCCGCCGCCGCCAACCCCGGTCCCCATCCCCATTGGGCCGCAATGGACCACGACAGGAACATGTAATACAGGGAGCTGAACTCTGCATCAGGCCCCTTAAGTATGACCGGGATGGTGGCCAAGCCCATATCCATGGCTCTTAACCCAAACAGGCACAGGTACCGGTACTTGGTGAATCTCTGCTGCACAAGCACTATGAGAGTAGCAATCCCGTTGAGGACGATACCCGTAGCCGGCAGCCACCAGTAAGAGGGAGTAAGGGCCAACGCCATCATGAAGATGACCACCCAGCGCACCAATACGACGAACCTCTCCATGCCCCATTGCGCCGCCTGCCTCCTGCGTGCGCTGATTATCCGCGGCGCCAACGCCAACCCATCGTACTCGTCCGCTAAAGGGGAGTCAGCCGCAACGGCAAAGCCTCCAGGGACGGCCTCGCCAGCGTCTTTCTTGTTGTCGGTGACGGTTTCGCTCATGGCAAGAACTCATCCGAAGGTTCAAGTTGACGCAAACTCGTCACGGCCTCATAGACACTTAGCCGCAGACAATCCGCCATCCACTGGCCCGCCTCAGCCGCTTGCGAGGCTGCAAGGCGCGGGTCCAGCCCGCCCGGCAACAGCTCGGCGTCACCCACGGCATCGGGGAGGCTATGCCAGCGCTCGAATTCAGACAATTGGTCCTTTAATGCCTCGGCAGCGGATTCCAGAGACTCGGCCGTATGCTCCACGACCCGGAAAACCGGGGGCCGAAGACGCTCAAGGACTGTGTCACCCGAGATTTCCTCGAAGTAGCCCAGGTGCGCCATCGCCTGCTGGACGTGCTTGAGGATTTGGTCACAGAAACCGGTCTTGCGCCAGAGCGTGATATTCCGGCGCATGTGGCGAACCATACGTTCCAGGAGTTCGTCCAACGCCACATGTGTTTCATCTGAGCGCTCATAAACCTCCGAGAAAACCGCCTCCATCGGCTCACTGAGCGGAGACGGCGGGAGGGGCTTTGCCAACCCCACTTGCAGCGACCACTGCTTGTGCGGCAGGGGCGGCATGAATGTCGGAGGCGACTCGACGACCTCGATGTCAATGCGCTCCCGAAGATAATGATCGGCGAGGAACGCATACAACAGGAATTCGGTCCATCGCCGCGCGTCCAGGCTATCACCGGTCATTGGAGCCTTGGTACGGTTGCGAGGCGATATCCGCTCGGGATCAACCGAAGGTACGAATTCGTGTGCATACAGGAATGCAATGCCTTCGGCCCCCGGTTGAAGGTCCGGCGGCCACGACTCCGTCTCCGGCTCGGTGAATTGGCGCGATTGCAGGGAACGGATGAACCGCATAAAGAGTATATAGCCCACCCACACGAGTGCCAGGCTTAGGATAAGAATCAGAGCAATAATCACTGCCGATGACTCCATACTGCAGATTTGCGAAGGGCCTGACTGCAGCCCTGAACGGATGAGCAACGTTCGTTGAAGGCTGACTATCTCAGAACAATGGCCAACAATACGCCCACGAATGCCAGAACCAGCAAAGCAGCGGTGCCCAGGCATCCTTTTCGAGCCGGTGGAGTCGAGCGCTCAATAATGATGTTTTCCAGTGCGACGCCCCGCTTCAGGGCATTGCGAAGCGTCTGCACCTGCTCGGCGGACAGGCCGTTCTGCCCGGGTTCGATTTGCAGAGACAGCACTTCTTCCGGTTGCTCTTTGGGGACATCACGCTGCACCTGTTTGCCCTCGGCCGCCAACGCCCTCTCAGCTTCGGCGCGTGCCTGGGGCGGCAACTCTGCAAGCCTTTCCTGAGTGAGTTTGAGTCGGCTCTCCCGCTGGGGCCTATCGCTCACCGCTTTTGCTGCCTCGGGCATGGCAGATGCCTTCTGCTGTTGAGCAGGCGAAACATGCTTCAGGAGCTCCTGCGCCGCGACACGCTTCGAGATGCCTTGTGCTGCCGCCCGCCGGGTCACTTGTTGTGAGACCTCTGCAAAAAGCTCGCTCCACCGGTCAGGGTACAGTTCCTTGGCTGCCCTCAGGAGAGCATCATCAAAGCTTTCATTGTCACGTTGGTCAAGTAGCGCATGGCCCAGTAGGGCTGTTCTTTCAGGGTTCGGGGACGCCGATGAGTCGCCTGCTGTAAGAGGCTTGCCGCAATGCATGCAAATCGTCATAAGCGGGGGGTTACGCCCTCCGCAATATGAGCAGACAATGCCCTCATCGTCCACCGTTCAGCCCTCCCAACCTGTATATGCCGATATAAAAACGATTCGCCACGGACGAGATGAAACCTTCCTATCTCCTATAAGATAGCACAGGCAGCACGCGCCTGTCGGGTTTGCTTGCAATGTAGAATGTTTTCGGCTATACTATTTTGCGTGTGTGTTCAGGGCAAAGGACAATGCGATGATCCAATTCGACAACGTTTCGGTCGTGTACCCGAACGGGACACGGGCGATTACCAACGTTGACTTAACCGTCGGCAAAGGTGAGTTTGTCTTCATCGTGGGAGCTACCGGCAGCGGGAAGTCCACGCTGCTGAAGCTCGTTTACCGCGAGCTGGAACCAACGCGCGGAAAGGTGATTGTGGCCGGGCGAGACATCTCGAAAATCCGTCGCTCACTCGTACCAGCGCTGCGGCGTAACATGGGAGTCGTTTTTCAGGACTTTCGTCTCCTGCCGGACAAGACCGTCAAGGAGAACGTAGGATTTGCGCTCGATGTGCTCGGTGTATCGCGGCGGGAGAAACATCGCAAGGTACCAGCGGCACTGGAACTGGTAGGGCTGCTCCGCAAGGCGGATGCAATGCCGCATGAACTCTCAGGAGGCGAACAGCAGCGGACTTGCATCGCACGAGCGTTGGTGAACAATCCGCCCATTCTTCTCGCGGACGAACCCACGGGGAACCTCGACCCGGAGACCTCCTGGGACATCGTCCAACTTCTCAACGAAATCAATATCAAGGGTACGACGGTGGTGGTAGCGACTCACGACAAGTATATAGTGGACGGAATGGCCAAGCGCGTTGTGGGCATCGCAGACGGCACCGTAGTTCGAGACACGAAGCGGGGGTTCTATGACGATGAGTCTGCGGTCGGCTGAGTTTGTGCTCGAAGAGACCGCGGTCGGCATCCGCAGAAACCCGCTGATGACGATTGCATCCATTAGCAACGTAGCAGTCGCCCTTTGTGTCTTCGGCGCATTTGTATTGACCACCATGAACGTGGTCTATATCATGTCACACGCGCAGTCGGAGGCGCGTTTGACCGTCTTCCTCAAGCCTAAGCTGGACCAACAGCAGCGGCTGACCGTGGAGGAGAAGGTTGCGTCCGATTCGCGTGTCAAGTCATACAAATACGCGACACCGGAGGAGAACCTGCGCCGAATTCTCGATATTCTGGGGCTGACAAGCGACAAGCCGGAAGGTGCCAAGGCGTTTGCAACACTCGCGGAGCTAAATCCACTTGGCGGCTCCTTCGACGTGGAACCGATAAGCAGCGAGGAACTGGAACCGCTGGCGGTTGAGCTGCAGAAAGTGCCTGGAGTCGACGCGGTCCGCTATGGCCGGGAGTACATTGATAAGCTGCACACGTTGCACAGACTGGTTCGGGCTGTCGGCGTCACTGCGACCGCCCTGCTGAGCTTTGCGACCCTGCTGGTCATTTTCAGCACGATTCGCCTGACCGTATTCGCCAGGCGACGGGAAATCCGGATAATGCAGCTCGTCGGAGCTACCAACTGGTTGATTCGCGCACCGTTCATGCTCGAGGGTGTCGTGTACGGAGCAATCGGGGCTGTTATCGCTTGCGTGCTGTTGGTGCCCGGGTATGAGTCTGTATCGGCGTACGTTGCCGAAAACCTGCAGTTCATTCCCATGCTTCGCAGCGCCGGCCTCATTGTCGGCTTCTGCGGGCTCCTGCTGACGATGGGCGTCGTTTTCGGCCTTGGCGGCGCGTATGCTGCTCTCCACCGGTTCCTTCAGCAGGTATAGCAGAAGGCGAAAGCCCCGACAAGGAAGGGACATTCGTTGCAACATCGTAAGTTGCGCAGTTTCGTAGCTGCAATCGCCATATTGTCAACCGCTGCGCTTCTTATAGCGGAAAGCAGCGGCGTCTACGCACGCCGCTCAATCAGTGCTTTGCGTAGCCAGCGCCTCCGCACGTACCGGCAGATTAAGAACGTCAAGGCAAGCCTGCGCAAGGTTAAGGGCCAGCAGACGGAAGTGACCGGACAACTCAACGCGGCACAAAGGCGACTCGAGGCTGCGCTGGCGCGTAAGGCGGACGCCTCGCGTCAACTCGCAGCGACGCAAAAGGAATTGCGTCAAACCAAGGCCGAACTGCAGAAAGCTCAGAGAAAACTTGCAGAGCACCAGGATGCCTTGGGCGAACGCCTGCGAGCCATTAATCTGAAAGGCCCAGGCACCTATCTCGCCGTCATACTTAATTCAACTGACTTCACCGACCTCGCCACCCGCAGCTACTTGTGCCGCAAGATGGTAACAGCCGACATAAACTTACTGCAGCAGATCCAGCGCGAGAAAGAGAATCTGGACGCCCAGCGCGCAGCTCTCGAGAGCAAGGAAGCACGGCGCCGGCAGCTGGTCGCGCAGATTCACGCCGAGGAGCAACGAATTCGCCAAGCCAAGGCGCAGAAGCAAGAGACGCTGAAGAAGGTGGTGTCCGACCGCAAGAAGCTTGAGCAAGCCCTTGCGGAAATGGAAGCCGAATCCAAGGCGCTCGAGGCGGAGATTAGGCGTCTTACGAGCGTAGGCTCACGGTACCGCTACAGCGGGCGGTGGACCGGTAAATTGGGCAACCCGTGTCCGGGAGCCCGGCTGACTTCCGGGTTCGGATGGCGCATACACCCTATATTGCATGTGCGCAAGATGCATACGGGCGTAGACCTGGCCGCACCATATGGGACCAAGATTCTGGCGGCCGCCGACGGGAGAGTTATCTTCACCGGCTGGCGCAGAGGCTACGGTAAGACTGTCATAATTGATCACGGCGGCGGCCTGACCACCCTGTACGGCCATTGTGCCTCATACCTGACGTCACCAGGAAGAATCGTCAAGCGCGGCCAGCCCATCGCCCGCATGGACAGTACAGGTCTTTCGACGGGCAACCACGTGCATTTCGAGAAGCGGATAAACGGCAGACCGGTCAAACCATTTTAGCATCATCAGGCGCAGTCCTGACACCGATTAAAATGTCCTGCCAAGTGTAGCGAGAGTGCTTTGGCGGTGAAAAGAAGGAGAGACGAGCCGTGACAAAACGATATTGGCTGATTGCAGTACTTATTTTCTTCCTGACTGCAAGTGCGTTCTTCGCGGGCTTTGGGGCGCGAGATGCCCTCGCAGACGTGATAAACACTCCTCTGGGCATACGGCTTGCACAGTTGCTTCCGGAGGTCTATCAAGTAGTCAGCGGAGAGGACATCACAGCACCCGGCTCCCTAAAACCGCTGGCTACATTCACCGAGGCTCTCGAACAAATCAGAGCCAATTACGTGGAGAAGCTCGATGACAAGAAGAACATCGAACTCACTTACGGCGCGATTCGCGGGATGGTCAAGGCGCTGAAGGATCCTTACTCCCGATTCATGGACCCCGAACAATACCGGGAGTTTAATGTCGACACCTCCGGCGAGTTTGAGGGCATAGGGGCATCCCTTGCCACGATGACTCTCAAGGAGACCAATGAGAACGTTGTGTTCATCTTGGCCGTCCTGGAGAACCAGCCTGCTGAGAAGGCGGGACTGAAAGCGGGGGACATCATCCGTCGTGTGGACGGTCAATCCACGGCGGATATGGACATCAACGAGGTTGTTGACATGATCCGCGGCCCTCGTGACACAACGGTCGTGATAGGAGTGGAACGCAAGGGCCATAAAGAAATCATCGACATACCGGTCGTGCGCAAAAGGGTTGAATTCCCCGTCATCGAGTCGAAGATGCTGGAGGGCAAGATCGGCTATATCTGGCTCAGGCAGTTCAACCGCCATGCGACTGAGAAGACCAAAGAAGCCATATCCAAACTCACCAAGCAAGGGATGCGCGGCCTCATTCTTGACCTGTCCAGCGACCCGGGGGGGCTTCTGGACCAAGCGGTACGGGTCGGAAGCCTCTTCATTGAAGGGCCGATTGTCCACATCAAGGAACGCGGGCAGGAACCTAAGGCGATAGAAGCTGTGCCCGGCGGGCCGGTGGTACCCAAGGACCTCCCGATGGCGGTCATCATTGACGGCGCCAGCGCGAGTGCGTCGGAGATCGTCGCCGGCGCATTGCAGGACACCGGCCGCGCAATCATCGTCGGCCATCCGAGCT
Source organism: Candidatus Zipacnadia bacterium (assembly GCA_029820875.1). The sequence goes on along the minus strand of JALGUK010000028.1, from coordinate 5,402 downwards.
TCGGCAAGTCCGCCGTCCAGACGATTATCGAGCTGAAGGACAAGTCGGCAATCGCGCTGACCACCGCCAAGTACCTGACTCCCAAGAAGCGCGACCTCCACAAGACCAAGATTCAGCCTGACGTCAATGTCCCGTTGGACGAAAACGCAGATCCCAAGCAACAACACCAGAAGGCAATTGATGCCGCAGTACGTGAGCTAATAAACAAACTCGGGGGCGCATAAGAGACATCACCAAGAATACGGGCATCAACAAGCGCAAGCCATCGGCCGGCTGGCCTCTGCTGGCAGTCATGGTTGCATTATTGATCGCGGCGGCGTTTGCAGGGGTTAGGTGGTTTGTCACGCCGAAAATTGGTGCTGAAAAGCCCTTTGCTGGCCCGCAGCATCAACGAAAGCACGCACGCTCTCATACGGGAGCATCACCTGAGGGCCCGAGTCAGTCGAGGACATCCGGCGGCCGAGAGGCTAAGCCGCCGATGCAACGCGAGGGGAGCAGGCAGCAAGAACCTCAGGCCGGCCGTGATAATTCTGCTATTGCCACCTATAATGTTCGCAAGCATCGACGCCATACCGGGCCGGTCGCAGCTATTATTTTAGATGATGTGGGTTACAGCCGCCGGGCATTGGAGCCTTTTCTCGCGATTGATGCGCCGCTGACATTCTCCCTCCTGCCCGACGGGGGGTATACACCTGCATTGGCGCGCGAGTTGAGCCGAAACGGACGCTGTATAATGCTGCATCTGCCGATGGAACCAGAAGGCGACAGAAAAGACCTCGAGCCGAGCACAATTAAAGTCGGGATGAGCGCGGAGGAGATCAAGAGAAGAGTCAACATGGCCTTAGCTGCAGTTCCCGGAGCTCAGGGGGTCAATAACCACATGGGCTCTCGTGCGTGCACAGATGCCGATGTTGTTCGCGCCATCATGGAGGTCATCCGCGAGCGGGGACTCTTCTTTGTGGACAGCGTGACCAGTCCCCGGTCGAAAATTCTCGAGGGTGCCAATGCGCTGGGGGTCCCGGCAGCGAAGCGCGATGTGTTTCTGGACGCGGACACTCCATCAAGCGCCGATACGGTCGCCGGACGCATGGCCGAGCTGGCTGCTGTTGCCTCGCGTGACGGAACGGCCATCGGAATCGGGCATGTCCGGCAGGCCACGGCGGAAGGCATCCGCATGGGGCTGGTTGCATTTGAGCAACGCGGGGTTGGGATAGTACCTGCCTCCGACTTGTTCTGAGCACCTGTACGCTGGCTGGATTAAGTCCCGGAAGCATTGATGGGCAAAGGGGGCGCAACCGTTATGGCTTCGGATCGGACCGCAAGGCGTATTCGCCGAACAGCTATTTACGTCGACGGCCAGCCGGTTGTTTACGTCCGCAGCACGGCGGAGGCGCAAAGACTATTGCAAGATGTTAGAAACGAAAAGAAATCGGGTATAAAGCAAACGGGGTATTTTGACCCGGAGCAGACAATCGAGGTGAAGTCGGTCCCGGCTGAGGGTGTGACGGTCTCCAACCCTAACGAAGCAAAGAAACTCCTTGGCAACAAGTTACGGTTTCTGACACAGGGATACACAATTACCGTGGACGGCGAGCCTGTGGCTACTATGGCCACCGCTGAACAAGCTGACGACGTCCTTAACATGATTAAAAACAAGTACGCTTCGGTCGGCGAGGGGCAGCTTATCCGCCAGGAATTCAAAGAGGATGTTAAAATTCAACAGACCCCTGTGGCGGTGAGCAAGATAATGACGGACATTGCCGCCGCCGCGAAGAAGTTGACTCAGACCAGGGGCAAGGAAGTCACCCACAAGGTCCAAAAGGGGGACACTCCCAGTACAATCGCGCACAAGTACGGAATTTCGCTCCAGAGATTGTATGCGCTTAACCCGGGATTGAAAGAACGCCAGAAGACGCTGAGAATCGGGGAGAAGCTCAAGGTGTCGCTCCCTAAGACCGGGGTGACGGTAATCACCGTGAAAGAGGTCCAGCGGGAGGTCGAACTCTCCCCAGGGCCGCCGGAAGAACAGAAGACTCCCAACTTACCGCAAGGGCGTAGAAGTCTCACAAGGAAGGCGCAGAAGGGGCTTAAACTGCAGACTGTGGAAGTCAAATACGAAAACGATCACCGTCTCCCAGGTGAGAAAATCATCAAGGAGACGGTCACCAAACAGCCGGTCAAAGCTGTGGTTCTGGTCGGTACAGGTCCGCCGTAGGCAAAGCAGGTGCCTTTCACATATCCAACGCGGTGCAATGAACCATGGAGATCATCCAAGCCCGGCCCAGGTATGTAAGCTCTGAGCCACTCCTAACAGAGAACGAAGCGCTCCGCAGGCGGAGTCATAAACTCGAGGCCTTGCTGGAGATAAGCAAGGCCATGATGACCGAGACCGAGCTTGACGAACTGTTGCATTTGATTATGGACCGCACCACCTCCATCATGGAGGCCGACCGCAGCACCTTGTGGCTTTGCAGCGAGGACGGCACGCGTCTGGAAGCCCTGATCGCCCAGGGCGCGGAACGGTTCCATATTTCACAGCCGATGGGTGAGGGTATTGCCGGCACCGTCGCTGTTACAGGCCATACCATAAATGTGAAAGACGCCTACAAGGACCCCCGTTTCGACCCCACCAACGACGCCAAGACAGGCTATATCACCCGCAGTATCCTCTGCCAGCCTATGCTGGACCACTACGGTCGCATCATGGGTGTTATCCAAGTACTCAACAAGCTCTACGGGCACTTTACCGAGGAGGATGAGCAGCTCCTCGCAGCGATAGCTTCTCAAGCGGCCGCCGCCATCGAGATGACGCGCTTGTATGAGGGTCTGCAGCAGGCGTTTGACAGTTTCATCGCAGCCATGTCACAAGCAATTGACGCCAAGGACGAAATCACCGAGGACCACAGCGCAAGGGTGAAAATGTATTCAGTCGCCATCGCCAAGCGGTTGGGGCTTCCGCGAGAGCAAATTGATGTTATCGAGCGTGCGGCCTTGCTGCACGACCTGGGTAAGCTCACTGTTCCAGATGCCGTATGGTTCAAACCCGGTCCACTCACGCCTGAAGAGTACAAACAAGTGCAGCAACATGTCCAGCAGACCGCTGAAATCCTCCAGCGCGTCAAGTGGGTCAAGGGCTGGGAGGACATCCCGCACATAGCGGCCCTGCACCACGAGCGGCTGGACGGAACCGGCTATCCTACCGGCGCCACACTTGAGGAAATCCCCATCGGCGCACGGATTATCGCCGTGGCCGATGTCTTCGACGCCGTTACATCGCCACGTCACTATCGAGACCCGATGCCTGTCCGTGACGCCCTTGACATCCTCCGTGAGGGCGCAGGCAAGGCCTTTGACCCGGAAGTGGTTTCCGTGTTCTGTGAATACATCGAAGAATTGATTGACTTGGACGACAGCCGGCACGCGAAGTAGCGGCTGGCCGCCGAAAAGCGCCCTGCTTCAGCCCTCGCGAGAAGGACTTGATACCCCGCCGTCGAATACCACTACATCCGCGCATAAAGACATCGGTGCGTGCCGCGCTCGGCTATTTCGTGCGTAGTCTCCCGGTTTATGTACCGCTGCGCCGTTCGGTACTGCCGGTTCCATGATGGAGGCGATGGTTGTTTGCATCCCAGCGTGTCTGAACGTTTCAAGCGATGGCACCCGGCCATTGAGTCGCATCTGGCGGCAATATGTGGGCAAGGCCCGCCGCAGGGGGCATCTGCGCACGAGGCGATGCTGTACTCCCTTCAAGGCGGCAAACGCATCCGGCCTGTCATGGTGATGGCGGCCGCTGAAACGTTCGGGCGCGATCCACTTACCGTTTTGCCCTGCGCGTGCGGGATAGAGCTTCTTCACACCGGCACACTGGTTCACGATGACCTTCCCGCGATGGATGACGACGACTTTCGTCGCGGGCGCCAGTCGGCACACCGCAAGTTCGGGGAGGCAGTAGCTGTTCTGGCCGGGGACGCACTCCTGATAGAGGCATTCCGTGCGGTTGCACTGCAGTCACAGGTCGAGGGACAGGCACCAGAGCCGGTTCTTCGTGTGCTGACGGAACTCGGCGAGGCCGCAGGTGCCAAGGGCTTGATTGCGGGGCAGGTTCTGGACCTGGCGACCGAGGGCACAATACCCGACATCACGACAGTCTCCTTCATCCATCGCTGCAAAACCGGCCTGATGTTCAGAATCTGTACGCGCGCGGGGGCTATTCTCGCCGGAGCAAGCGAGGCGGAAATTGAAATCATGGGGCGATATGGTGAACTTTTCGGAGACATTTTCCAAATAACCGACGACATTCTCGACGTCGTGGGCACGGATGAGACGCTCGGCAAGCCCGCCGGAAGCGATATTGCGCGGGCAAAGGCTACCTATCCGGCCGTAGTTGGTATTGAGGGCTCCCGCCAACAGGCCGCCCGGCTCTTGGAGGAGGTGGAACGACTTGCGGAGTCATTGCCGCGGCTTCAAGACTTCTGGGCGGGCCTGGCTGGATTCCTGACGGTGCGTGAAAGTTAACTCGGCTTTCAACAACCGGCCGCAACGAGGGTACGGAGCGAGATGGATATAATCGTAGCCGAACATGCCGGCTTCTGCTTCGGAGTCAAACGGGCGCTGGAGATGGTCCAGGAGACCCTCCGCTCGGGTTCGCCGGTCTACAGTATGGGACCGCTCATCCACAACCCCCAAGTGGTAAAAGAGTTAGCTGATAAGGGGTTGACACCCATAGAAGACGGAGCTTACCCGGCGGGAGGGCGCGTTATTTTGCGCACCCACGGTGTGCCGCCCGACACCGTCGCCGTTCTCGAAGCTGCTGGCTGCCATACGGTGGACGCGACCTGCCCCTTTGTCAAGCGAGTCCATGAGGAGGTGCGCCGACTACTGAGGGACGGCTATGAGGTGCTGGTTGTCGGAGAGAGGGACCACCCGGAGGTGATAGCCATAGTCGGACATGCCGGGGGAAAGGCAACTGTAGTCGAACGGCCTGAGGACGTCCGGAAGCTGCCGCCGATGGAGCGAGTCGGCGTTGTGGCGCAGACCACCCAGTCACCCGCTAACTTCGAGGCCGTTGTAGAGCAATTGCGCCGCCTGGCAAAAAATCTGCGTGTGTGCGACACGATCTGCAGTGCCACTCGCCAGCGTCAGCAGGCGGCGCTTGAGGTCGCCTCCAAAGTCGACATCATGCTTGTTATCGGCGGGCAGCAAAGCGGCAATACCCGCCGCCTCGCACAGATTTGCGCCGCAACCGGAGTCCCGACCAAGCACATCGAGACGGCCGACGAGCTGCAGCCCGAGTGGTTCCGCGGTGTGGAGCACGTGGGGGTCACCGCAGGAGCATCAACGCCGGACTGGATTATCAAGCAGGTCATCAGCAGGGTCGAAGGGCTTGCCGCTTGATGCAGGAC
>JALGUK010000486.1 GCA_029820875.1 Candidatus Zipacnadia bacterium | reverse complement strand
TGATAGCAGCGCCCCAGAAGGCGGTCCACATGACGAGTACCCCAAACTCCGAGACCGCCCCGCCCTGCAGGCCATGCTGCAGCTCCGGCATCGCGTACTGGACCGCCTCGCCGAGGAGCCACCCAAATAACCCGCCGAGAGCACCTGCGGTTGCGTTAGTCGCCAGTTTCGTGGACAAACCCAATGTCATCACCCGATGACTTGAAGCCTGAATGTGCACCCGCCGATGACCACCTCGTCACCCGGCCTCAGCGGTGCCTGTTGAACTCGACGACCGTTGACGAACGTCCCGTTGGAGCTGCCCAGGTCCGTCAGAACTACATCCCCATCCTGCCGCTCAATCTGGGCATGTCTGCGAGAGACAGTCGTGTCCTCCAGCACGATATCATTAGCCGGATCGCGTCCGATGGTGGTCGGCCCCTGCTCCTTCAACGGGAATTCAACCCCAACATATCCACCCGCTTGCTTCCGCAACAGCTTGATATGAATCGGTTCCGGGTATCTCGTCTACTGGTTCGCCATGGGATGGATAGATTGCCGGCTCTGGTGTGGCCTCCTTCGGTCCTGCGGGGACCTCCGGCGCGCCTATCCGGGTGCGCTCCAGCCCGGCGACCGCCGCGATGAGCATGGCCAGCCCCACCAGCGCCCCGACCACGTTGAGAATAACCGCCAACAGCATAGTTGCGTCCGGTGTGGTCCACGTTCGGCCCAAAGCGAGGGGAGCAAGGAACGCAGCAGTCACCGCCGAAGCCCCAAATCCTGCGAGGGCGTCATTGCGGCCGCGAATACCTGCAAGCGCTATCAGAGCAAACCCGAACTGCGCCAACATCACCAGCAGGTAAGGGGTTGCGCTCTCCGCGTCGCCTGCTGCAATGACCGAGATGGCGCTTGCCAGCCCGCTGATGAAGGCAATCACCATCACGGGGGCGATAAGCGCGCCGCTGAAAGGACGGTCAGGACGGGTCGGCGCGAGGGGAACGGCCCGCGACCGCTCCTGATACTGAATGATGGCCCATAGCTTCGCAAAGAACCCAAGTGCGACAAGCCCAAGCAGCCCCACGAATATTTTCATGGGAAGCGGGCCCGTTGGAGTAGTCGTTTCGGGAGTCTGCTCTTGAGGCCCCGCGACTTCGCCGACGTCAGCCATCGGGAGGGCGATTGCAATCTGCGGTGTCTTCACCGGGCGTTCGCGGTCAATCGTGACAAACTGCGAGACGGGTGCACGACCCTCCGTCCATACGTCAACGGTCAGGTTGCCCGATGGCAGGGGGCCTACGCGGGCGACACCATCAGCCGTAGTCTCTCCCACCCATCCGAACTCCGGCACGCCGTCACGGCGCACAAGAACCAGTGCTCCCGCGACGGGCTGCAGGTCGGGCTGTCCTGTAACGCGGACCTCGAGTGTCTCGACCCACGAAAAATCCTTCTTCGTCAGTCGGACATCCACGTCTTGCTTGGGTGGTCGGCCCAAGTCAATCCTCGCGGCGTTGTCCGTCTGTTCGTCGGTGACCATAAGGACGACATCCGCACCAGCATCGGCGGGTATTTCGAGGCTTGTTCGCCCTTCGACAGCCTCGGAGGAAGAGATGACATCAAGTCCTTGAGTGTTCTTGTACAGGAAACGTGCGGAGAAGGTGCCCTCCGGCACGTGCAACTTTACTTTGGCCGCGCTTGCGCTGGCACCCCAGCAAAGTAGAACGAGGCAAGGCAGGAGAAGCATATGTCGCGTCATGTAATCATCCCCATCAGCAGAAGACATCGCCGAACTCTTCAAATGGTGATTATAACACATCACACACGCAGGAACAATCGCCTCAGACGCAGGTAATCGGCTACCGAACAGTGAATACTACCAATAAGTGGGGTTGCCTTTTACGGACATCTTGGAGGCGACCATACCTTTGACACTCGTATGATTTGATACCTTACAAAGGAAGCGATCCGTCATGGCACAAGCAAAGAGACTCCCAGCAAGGTCAAAGGCCGTGCCGCGGGTGCCGGTTATCGGCGTTTTCGCCACGTGTGACCCGCGCATAGACCGCTCCTCCCGCAGGCGTGCGGTCAACATTGTCGAGATGACTGCGAACATTCTGGCCGACCACGTCAAGCTTCCCGACGGGTCTCCCGTGCCGGTCGTGTACACACCTATCCTGGTGGACGGTGAACCCCAGGCGGATGCGGTGGCCCGGCAACTGGAGGCGGAGGGCGTAAACATACTGGTGTGTACGCCGGATACGTGGGCGTTCCCGCAGCTCGGGCTGATTTCGCTCCTGCAGCAGTTTCCGGATGACATTCCCATAAACCTAACAGCGGTCCCAAGCCCGGTGTGGTCTTCACGCACGCTGCAAGCGGCGCCATTTCCCAGTACGGCCGGCTTGTGCATATCAACGTCGGCACCTGGCCTGACACAGGGCAGAGACCCCAAATGACCTCAAACACCGTCGAAGCCCTCGTGGATTGGGCGTATGCAGCCGTCACCCGGCAGGCGCTCAAGGGGCGGCGGGTCGTCATCTTCGGCCACGATTCGATGGGCATGGAAACGGCGCTGGCACATATCATACCGACGCGCCGCACGTTCGGAATTGAAATCACGCGCCTGGACATGAAGCTCTTGGCCGATATGCTCAACAAGAAGGCTTACGACCAGGAGGAGCTAAAGGCCCTGCGCGCTTGGCTGGAGAAGCTGGTCGGCGACCGCATTGAGCTTCCGACCAAGGCGGACAGCGACCGCTTCAACCAGAGCCTGGCGATGTATTTAATCGTTCGCGACATCCTCGCCGACCTCAACGCCGTCGGCGGGGGCTTCATGAGCCAACTCGAATGGGGCTCCGACCTGCGGGGGATTCCGCTGCCGGTGGCCGACGTGATGGAGTCGCTTTTCAACTCCACTTTCGACCACAACGGCAACAAGGCGCCGCTGCCGTATGCAACCGAGGCGGACGTGCAGGGCCTTCTCACCATGTTGCCCTTCACTTACCTCACCGGCGGCAACCCGCCGCTGTTTATGGACTTCCGGAAGGTCTGGGAGCCGTGGGAGATCAACCAGCTCGCGGAGAAGCTTAAGCTCGGTGACGTGGAGCCGGATGCGCTCTGGCGCAAAAGAGGTCTTGTGGACGGGGACAACTCCGGCAGCGCGTCGTTCAACTGGGCCGCGAAGCCGGGCGCGGATGTAGAGACCATCATGTCCCGCGTTTCGTTCCCGCTTGCCGACGAGGGCTACTTCCCGGGCATGGGCAACTCGGTGTTCTTCGTATCCCCGGCGGGCATTGACGGTATTGCCGGGCGCCTTGCTTACAGCGCGCTGACGGACACGTTTTCGCTTGTCTGGGACGAGGCTACGACCGTTGAGCTGCCGGAAAAGCTCGCGCAGGCGGTCTGCGAGACGTCAACCCCGACCTGGCCGCATACGTTTGTCGTCCCTCGCTACGCCAGTATGGTCGAGTACAAGCAGTTCGCGCCGGCCAATCACTTTCACATGACCTGGGACCTGACCCCGGCGCGCCTTCAGTACTGGATGGACCTGTGCAACGTGCTCTCGGTGACCCCCTGGGCCACCCGGCCCGCCTATATCGAGGGCATAGACCGGCCTACGCCGCTGATTCATCTCATCAACGGCGGGGAGGACGTCGCAAAACTGCTCAGGACGAGAAGATAGGGCGGGAACGGCTGCGATGAGGGACGCTGGGCCTCCGGGCCCGTGTGTCGAGCGGCAGGCTATCGCTACTACGGCCTCGGCATGCCCGAAAACGGGGAAGGCCGGCGTGGAATGACCATTGCCGGCCGTCCCCACGGGCGGCCGGTCACGGCAATAGGTTCGATAAGATAGCGCGTGGTCCGGCGGGTCGTATACTTCAGTCGCAGCAGAAAACGGTTGCCCACTGCATTGCGAGCTGGGATTAGGTCATTTAGCACGGTGCGGTGGGTGCCGCCGATGCCTTCCACCGCCCATATCCGGAAGCCCGCGAGGCGCTCGCGCGTGGGTGCACGCCATGAGAGTGTAACGAACTCTCCGTCAACCGTTGCATCGGCGTCGGTGATAAGGGTGAGTGTGGGGCCGGACCTCGGGTCGCACACGATGCGGCCATATCCGGAGTAGACATCATATCCGGGCAGATTGCTCGAGTCGTTGTTCGGGTCCAGCAGGTCCACGGCGCGCGAGCGAATCTGCTGGCGCACCGTTTCCTGGTCGAGGGGAGCCTCCGAGAGCATAAGCGCTGCAAGACCTGAGACAAAAGGAGCGGAAAACGAGGTCCCGTCCCCAAGCTCGTAGTCGGCGACCCCTGCGTCAATCCCGGGGATTTCCCCCCACACATAAAACTGGGCGGCAGCAGCACTGTAGACCCAGGTGGTACATATGAATGTGCCCGG
>JALGUK010000485.1 GCA_029820875.1 Candidatus Zipacnadia bacterium | reverse complement strand
GGCGCAATTCAACGCGCCCACCGCTTACTCAGTCCCAATTGGCCGCGACGCCTTCTTTAGTCTCTCAGCGATCTCAGGAACGTCTGCCCTATGGTTCGCGATGTCGAGGGCAAGGTCTGCCCATTCCTCGTTGCTGAGGCCGACCTTGTATCCGTTGAGCTCCAGGAACTGCTCGGCTGCTATCATTCCTGTTCGCTTGTTCCCATTGCCAAAGGGGTGGGTCGTGATAATTGAGTGCGCCAAGGCCGCTGCCTTCTCGAATACCGTTGGGAAGACCTCAACGTCGCCAAATCCGGCCTTCGGCCTCTCCGCGGCTGCTACCAATCCGTTCTGGTCGAGAACAATGGGCGGGACGATCGGCCACGGAGAGTCGGCATACTCAGCCACCAGGCGCTCGAAAATGTGTCGGATCTCATCGGCGGTTAGGTAGAGCACCTCAATCGATTGCCGCCAGCCGGTCGAGCGCCGACTTGCGCTTCCTGATGAGACGCGTAGTCAGGGCATCCATGTCGGGCCTGGAAGGGTAAAAGTTGGTGCCCAATTCTTGGAAAACTCCATCAACAGCCGGCGACCATAGCATCACCCTAGCGGCATCCTTGCGGTGCCACGACGTACACTGGTACAAACCAGTGTGAGGATGTTTGGGCGCCGCTGGCGTGACGACTACGCCAAACACATACTCTGTCGCATTCATTGAGCACCGCCTCCCGTTGCGCGTACTGCTAAAGTGCCCGGGTGACACGTTCTCCTCTTATTGTCTTCTTCTGCACAAACTTGAATCCTTCTGTCCGGGTAATTATAGCGACATCAATCGCTCCGCCACATCCTCTGATCCCCGCCGAGAGTCTCTGCGCCTCGATGGTAGTCCTAATGAAGAAGAGCGCGAGGTCCACACAATCCTGCAATGGCATGATGTGCATCGGTAGCTGGAGGGCAATCGGCCTCAGTTTCTCCTCCAAGGCGGTGACTTGTTCGTCATTGAGGGAGAGTACTTGCTTAGCGACATCAAGCAGCCGGACATCATATCCTCTCAGGAGCCGGTCCACTACATCGCGCTGTCCTCCCCATGTAATTCCGAACTGCTGCCCTGGGTGTTGTTCCAGCGGGTCCGGAGCATTGGGCACTTCAACGAGATACGTGCGCCCATATGCTTCTCCTTCGTCAAAGCCTGCCACGACTAATGTAACGCCCGGTCCCTCGAAATCATCCGGCATGTTCTTGCGCCAGCGCTTCATGAAGAAGTCGCTCAACTTTTGGGCAAAGTCGCAGACTGGGAGGCGCTCTTTCTGTTTGTCGAGCTCGCCGCGCAATTCAGGCATGAAGCTGCCTATGGACCTAAGACCAATGCCACCTAACCCATATGTTACGGCGCCAACATACCAGTGTCCATCGCCGTTCCGCTGGTCACCGAAACACATGACCTTCTCGGCGTGGTCGAAACTGACCGGGATCTGGCTTCCGTCAACTGCCGGCGCCATCAGAGTTACACGGCTGTCCGCGGCCAGTACAAGGCCTTCCGCACCCTTGATCACCACGCCAATTGACACTGCGGAGTACCTCCTGGCGAGGCCTCACCAATTGTATATCGGCTACTTACTTTTATGGTTTGAGCACCTTCCGCCTCGCTACAATATACAGATTACCATACGAATGCAAAGAATGTCAACCAACGAACTCCCCGCACACTATCACCCTTTGCGGGCCGTGCCGGATGTACATCTGGTAAAATGTGCAACTGTCGCGGCGCGCGCAGTCCGCACAGAGGTCAAAGCCGCGTCTCCAACTCACTTTTGGGTCCAGGTCCACCCGTCGTCCTTGCTGATGTATGTGCGAATCTCCGGTTCCCTCGGGACGCCTGCCACAAGCAGCGCCCCCTGGCTCTCCATTTTGACAAATCCCACCCGCTGGGCGTCCGAATCCGCAATCCGGCGTTCGATGGAGCCGTCCGGGTAGGATAGAAAGCTCTGGCCGAAGTCGGCCGTCCGACGTATCCACTGTGCACCGTCCCGGTAGCCGATGATGTAAAGAATCCCGTTATGCTCGAAGGCGAACGGGTATGTCAGGTCGGTC
>JALGUK010000484.1:379-4202 GCA_029820875.1 Candidatus Zipacnadia bacterium | reverse complement strand
CGCAGGTTCCCGCCGTTGAACGTCGCTTGCGGCCTCGTTCCACCGCTCCGATTGATGGGCAGCCGCATGTGCGCTCCGCAGATACTGTACAAACCGCCGTATCTCGCTGACCGGCGCACCGTATTTGCGAGCAAGCGCCTCCGCCTGTTCCACAGCGTCGGCAGCAGTGAACTCCGCATACCAGTCGGGATGAGCGGAAAGACCGTGCCTTTCGACGAACCGAAGGAACTGCTCATCCATGTGCTGCTGGTAACGATATTGAGGAATCCGGCCTCGCAAGCCTCGTCGCTTCACCACGCCGATGTCCTGGAGGCGCCTGAAAAGGTCCAGGCTCTCTACCGGGCCACCATCCGGCGGAACTCGCTTTCCGGCTCGCTGAGGACGTCGGTAAACTCCTGTGGCGGGCGAGGCTTTGCCTTGGCTTTAACGACTACCTTGGCGCGAAGCTGAGAGCGCAGCATTGGGTACGGCCCCCGATTCGGTGGATTAGCCCGGGCTGAGGCCTACGCCGTCCATCCCAGTATCCGTTTCGCGTTCCCGCTGAATGCCGGACCTGCCTCCTCCGGTGACAGCGCCGCATCCTCGAACATGCCCAACGTAAACGCCGGGGAAAGAAGGTCCATATCGCTCCCGAAGACAATACGCTCGATTCCGGCAATCTCAATGGCCCGTCGCACGCGACAGGAATAGGTTGTCTACCTCGGAGGCGCACTCAGCGGCAATCTCGTAGTCGAGAGCGCCGGCATGCCCGAGGATGATGGGCATTTCGGGATGCCTGCGGGCCATGTCAAGCATCTCCCGGGACGCCTGCCCGCTGTAGCAATGTATCTCGACCGGGACCTTCCGCTGCGCGATTTCATCGAACAGTGCAACCATGCTTGGGTCGGAGTAGCCGGTCCTGGCATAGTGCGGATGAATCTTCACCCCGACGAAGTTCTCCTGCGCCAGGTAACGGTCCATTTCTGCGCACGACTGCTCGAGAGGAAGTTCGGGTTGGCGACGACCCAGCCGAAGATGCGGTCCTGACCTCGAATCGCTTCGGCCATTCGCGCATTGCCGCTGCGCATGTCATACACGATTGCCTCCGCCGAGGACATTACCGCCCGCTCGATTCCATGACGGTCCATCAGTCGGAGCAATCCGGCCGCATCATTGGCCTGGACCGGAAAGGGCCACCGGCCGTAATGGGTATGAATATCAATGATTTGCATGGGTTTGCTCCTTGCGCCTCAGATGGCGAGCTTGAATATGCGCCGGGCGTTTTGCCAGAAGATAAGCTCCTTTTCCTCCTCCGTCAAATCGGCCTCTTCAAACAGGCCCATCGTGAAAGCCGGCGAGATGAGGGCCATATCTGACCCAAAGACCGCCTTCTCAGGCCCCGCGATGTTAATCGAGTCGCGGACCTTGTGCCGGTCAGGCCAACTGGAGCAGAATTCCATCACCAGGTTGTCAACTTCGGCGGCCGCGCTTGCTGCTTCCCGCCAGTCGAAGCCGCAGTTGTGCCCCATGATGATGGTCAGCTCAGGATGTCGCCTTGCCAGCCGGAGCAGCGGCTCCGCGTCACCCGCCCACGTGTGAAACTTCAGCGGTACCCCGTAGCTTTTGACCGCTTCGGCGAGTTCATCCCATTTCGGGTGACCCAAGGGGACGTTGGTATACTCCGGATGCGCCTTCACGCCGACGAAGTCGTCCCGGGGCAGATATCGTTCCAGCTCAGCCAGCGAATCATCCATGTAATTGGCGTTTATGACAACCAGTCCGTAAAGCTGCGGGCGTTCCTCGATGTTCGCTGCCAGGTCTGCATTCCCGCTTTTCATGTCGTAGGTGATTGCTTCCGCCGAGCTCATTATGGCAATGTCAACGCCGAAGCGCCGGAACTCTTCCCACAGTTGGTCAATGTCAAGATGTTGCCCCGGAAAGCTGAACTTCCCCCAGTGGCAATGGCAGTCAATCAGCATCAGCAGCCCCTCCAATCAGCCGTCGAATGTTTCCTCCCAGAACGAGGTCCTTCAGCTCCTGGGACATTTCAGCGGTGTCGACCAGCCCCTTGGCGCTGGCGAATGACCTCTGCGGCGCCGCCGAGCCGAAGATGAGACGCTCCGCGCCTACTTCACGTGCTACTATGTCCAGCCCGTCGGGCGTGTCCAGCATGTGGGTCTCCACGTGGAAGCTCGGGTTGGCAAGCATCACATGGAGCGCCTCGGACAAAGTGGCATAGCCGACATCGGAGAGAATGACGGGGAGCGAACGCTCGCCGACGATCTGGAGAAGCTCCGTTGCCTTCCCGTTGGTATCGGCAGGCGCGATGACCGGTTTGCCGGTCTCGGCGATGGCGTCCAGGATTGCGATGAAAGGCTGGTAGCGATAGGGCCACCCCTGCTCGACCGGAAAGAACCGGAATGCGACGAAGCCGCGCTCCGCGCAGCGTTTCACGTCCCGAATACAGTCAATGTAGCGGCGCGGGTCAATGGTCGCGACAGGCAAGAGCCGCCGGTCCTCCGCGCAGACCTCGAAGGTCTCGTCGTTCCCCTCCTGGAAGTCGTAGTACACTCCCCGCAGCGACGTTGTGAGTGCATTGTCCACCTGGTAACGGTCCAGGTCCGCTTTCAGTGTTTCCAGGCTCCAATCCACATTGGCGCCCGGGTTGCTGCCGAATACTGTATACGCATCAACGAGCTTGGCCAACGGTACCCCTCCGATTCAAGTGGTGAAGTATTGCTTCATGGGGCTATTGCCTTTGCCATATACGAAAGTGCTCGCCGGTCGAAAAGACGCACCCAACCGTTCGCCGCTCCCGTCAGGACATCGTCGCGCCCGTCGCCGGTCAGGTCCGACAGCGAGGCTCCATACACGCCCCGAAGCAGCAATCCGGGGGCGTGTGTATTCGCATCCACGAACAATTCCAAACGCGGATACTGGTTGCGAGGGCGCCGGTTGCGAAACACATAAATGTTCCCTGTCGGCGTGCTGAGGAGAAACTCAGGGCGGCCGTCCTCGTTCCAGTCGCTTATACCAACGAGCCCCAGGTTCATCAGTGCGGCGTCACGCAGGCCGACTGCGGTATAACGGTCACGATTTTGGCCTCTTTGTCGAATCGCGGGATTCCTTTTGCACGCTTGTTCTCCAGATATACGATCCCCTGACGCGTCACGGGCTCGAGGCCGTCTGTGCAACCTTCAGCGGTCAGTTCCGGTGGAAGCGGCGACGCGCCGTAGAAGATGTCGAGGTCATTGTCCTCGTTCCAGTCAATGGCCGCCGCCGACAGCGGCATTCCGCGCTGGATCGGCCATCCGCCCACAGAGACTCGAACCCCCTTGCGCAGCCACGGCGGCTGCCCCCCTCGGTTCGCGAACCAAATCAGTTGGCCCGCTGCGTTGCCAACCAGCAGGTCAAGGTCACCGTCACCATCATAATCAATGGGCAGTGGCCGGGCCAATCTGCTCTCTCCCGTCGCAGCGGCGACCCGGAGACTCTCGCCGTCAACGGTGAGCGGCTCGCCCGGAGCAAACGTGTAGGGAGCCGCTGCCAGTCCACGGAACAACAGTACATAGCCCCACAGATTCCCCACCACGAGGTCAGTGATTCCGTCCCCGTCCCAGTCGGCTGCCGCCGGAGCGGAGTAACGACCGGCATCGAGCGGTGCGTCCTGCTGTTGCAGAAGTTGTGCGGTGGAGGCGGCCTGCCTACCCGCAAGAGCGACGAACCCCTCGCTCAGCCCGAGCAGCAGCTCCGGCAAGCCGTCACCGTCGAAATCCGCCGCCGTTGGTTGGGCATCTTTGAGTGATGTGTCACACAGCGCCGGGTTCCATCCCGCTGTTACGCT
>JALGUK010000484.1:0-373 GCA_029820875.1 Candidatus Zipacnadia bacterium | reverse complement strand
TCTCAGAAAATGGAAGTGCTCTGCGCCGTCGGCAGCCAATATGTCCGTATTGCCGTCGCCGTCCCAGTCAGCCGCATCAACCCGCACCGGACCGGGCGTTTGAATCGCTTGTCTCGATACCGGCAACGCTTCCGGCGCAAAGAGCCGCGTCCCTTCGGCCTCAGACGGCTCAGCCAGCAGCACCCGGCCGTCGCCTGTACCGATGATAAGGGCCATATCGTCCTGCCCCCAGGGCAGAGCCGATGCCGTGGATGCCTTGTCAGGCAGGACGGAGCCTCCGTCAGGGCCGGGTATATCCCAGCCCTCATCGAACGTCGGTCGCGGAGAATGCTCCAGGCCAAGGTGCGCCTGTAGTCGGCCGTTGGAGGAGACA
>JALGUK010000483.1 GCA_029820875.1 Candidatus Zipacnadia bacterium | reverse complement strand
GACAGGCTGCGCTACGGAGTCAAGCAGGTTCTGCAGGATGATTCCGGCAATCGGCTCCGCGTTCAGCTTCTCGACGAGTGTGAGCTGGCTGAGCACGAAAAGCCCCTTTCCCCATGGCACATTCGCCAGCGCCACATGCGTGAGGCCCTCCGCACTGCCGGAGTCCACGATAGGGCGCAGGAGGCCCTCGCTCGGCCAATTGATTTCCCGCCGCGCCACGATGTGGTCGCCGCTCCAGAAGCGCAGGTCATCGCGCCGGACGCCCTTCAGGGCTGGGTGCCTTGGCTGGCGGGGAAAGGCGATTGTGCAGGCGTAATCACTGAGCGTGGCCGGAACCTGATTTTGGGGATATACCTGTTGCTCCAGGACGATCGCTTTTCTTCCCCGTGCGACGAACTTGAGCAAGCCGCCTGTCTTACCGACCACCCGGCGCAGTACCGGCTCGAGTGTACCCTTTGGATCGAAGACGGCGAAATTCACCCCGGGTGGCGCGTGCAGTTGCGTTCGGGGGAAGATGCTCCACTTATGTTCATCTTCGAAGCGCGTCTTGCCCGCTTCGAGCACCCGAATGGTAAGCGTCGCATCGGTGCGCTTTTCAACCTGCGGGAGGGGAACGGATATCTTGAATCGTGCAAGCTCTGCAGGCTGGATGTGGCTGTTTCTTGTGCCGGGGGCGAGGGTCCCCTGCGGCCCTTTCAGCTCCCACTGGAGCTTGAAATTTCCGGGGAAGAGCGTGTCGTTGTACATCGTCACTGTCCGCTCAATTCGGCCGCCCCCGAAAAACGTCTTGTCGTACTCCCGCAGGAATGCGGCGACCGGGCGCATTGCATCCCTCTGCGTCTCAAAGAGCGGATTCGGGAACGGGCCGCCCTCGAAGAATGTCCAGGGGCAGCCGGCCGTCACCTCGTCGTAGCGGTATCCCTTGATTTGCATGTCCCAGGCCATCGCCTTGCCCAGTATGCGATATCGGGCGTAGTCCTTGTAAGCCTCATCCCCGAAAAAGACGGTATGTGCGCTTGGATCGGGGCTTGGCACCCACAGGTACTCGCCGATGTAGAGGGGCTTCTTACGGCTCCACTCCCACTCACGGTAAGGCCAGCCGCGGACCATTTGTTTCTTCTCGAGCCAGTAGGCTGTATCGGGATAGAGGTGTTTCTGCGGGTACTCGTGCGGGTAGTGAAGGTTGATGATATCGGCGGCCCCCATCGGGTCCTCGTCGCCTTCGTACATAATCGGCCTGGTGGGGTCGAGGGCCTTCACCTTCCGGCCGAGGTCAGCCAGATTCCGCTCGGTGGAGGACACGCGTGCCCCCCCGACGTGCAGAAGCTCGTTCTCGATGCTCCAGATGACGACCGACGGGTGGTTGCGGTGAGAGCGGACCTGGGCGAGTTCGTGGCGCTCAAAGTTCTCCCAGAATCGGGGATCATCCAGCGCGTACTGGTAGGCGAGACACCATACAGCCGACTCGTGCACGATTAGTATCCCGACCTCGTCGGCCACATCGTACCAGACCTTCGCCCACGGCTGAGCGTGAAGGCGCATGATGTTGCAATTGCCCTTCTTGAGCCACTCGTAGGTCTCCTCCGCCTTTTCGCGTGTCAGCCCCAGCGGGTGGCAAGCGGCCGCGCGGGGCTTAATTTTGACGCCGTTGAGACGAAAGACCGCTCCATCGCACCAGAACTCCCGGAAACCGAAGCGGGTGGAGACCTCGTCGGTCTGTCGGCCCTCGAGCGAGACGGTCGTGCGAAGGAAGTACAGGTGCGGGGAATGGGGCCACCATAACTTCGGGGATTTCCACTCCCGCGCGAGCGTCACCGTGGCCTTCCCGCCGGCCGGCACTCGGACCGTCCGGGCCGGCAAGGCCAGAACGGCCTCCCCCTTGTCCTCCACGCGAGCCGCGGCCTGCACTTGCACATCCTCGGCGCCTGCATTGACTACGGTCACATCCGCTTCGATTGTTCCTTTTCTTACCGAGGTCCTCACCCACACGTCATCAATGTACACCGGCTCGGTGGCGATGAGCGTAACCGGTTGCCAGATGCCGAAATTGTAGATGCGGGAGCCTACGGGCGCGATGATGGAGTTCTTCGGGTAGTAGCGTACGTTGTCTCCCGGCTTCAAATTATGGAAGTCCAGAAAGATCTTTGAGAGGCTCGCCCAGCCGCCCACACGCAACTCGATGGTGTTCTCTGCGCCTGGGCGAAGGATGGTGGTGACGTCGAACTCGAACGGCGAATATCCGTCGATGTTGCTGCCCAGATGCCTACCGTTCACGTACACCTCGGAGCTGTGCTTTACGCCCTCGAAGCGCAGTCGCAAGTGCTGCCCTGCGAGCGAGGCCGGGCATGTGAATGTCTTGCGATACCAGGCGGCCCTCAGCGGGAACGACGGAACTTCGACTTCCTGCCAGCCCTTCTGCGGCGCGACTTTTGCGCGTTCACGGCATGGGGCGTATTCCCATTTGCCGTCCAGAGAAACAACCTCCCTGGCGTTGCCTGTCGAAGTGGACACAGCAATGAGCACCGCACAAAGGCAGACGGCAAGCAAATTGGCGTGTAGGAATCGGGTTACGATGACATCTTGCACTGTGCATCCCCTCCACGGGCGGGTGATTTACCTATACGATGCATTCGCGACGTGGGGATGTGAATCCTCTGCGCCTCCCGGCTTTAACAAGCCTGCAAATGGAAACGGGCCGCCGCAAGATTGCGGCAGCCCGTAGATTTGCCATGCCGGTAAGGAATACGCGGTCTACTGAACGTCCATGGGAATCCAGCGCAGCCGGCCGTCCAGGCCCACTGCCTGTAAGCGGTACGAGGGCCTCAGGCCA
>JALGUK010000482.1 GCA_029820875.1 Candidatus Zipacnadia bacterium | reverse complement strand
CGGCGAGCCCAACGCCGCCGCCTCCAAGGACAGCCCCAAGCCTGACCCGCCCCGCCCGCCTCCCGCCGTCCCTCGCCGCAACTCCTCGCGACCTGCCAGGGATGGAACGCTCACCTATGAGAGCAAAGATGAGAATGGCCAGTACAACAAATACTAGAGCAAGGATGGCGTAAATGGCTACCTCGGGCGTCAGTAGTGCCAGTACCGCCGATGCAGCAACGCAAAGAAAAACGACTGAGCCCGCAACGATCAAGAACCAACGGGTCCCCTTCTCAGAAAAGGGAAGCCACGAAGCAAAGTTCTTGGCCCAGCCGACACTTGGTGGTTGACTGCCCGTGTCATTTTCAGTGGCTTGGTTCATGAAGAGTCCTGTTGGTTGTGCGCTTCGATCCTTGATTCTTAATGCTCGTCCAAGGCCAGTGTGTCACGCATATGAAGGACGAAGATCGCTACCGTTGTCTTGTTTTCTCCCGAAGTTCCTTGTTATGCACGCTCAAAGATGCTGTCCCAGCGATCCTCACCCACTGCGAAATCGGGCCGTCTCGAAAAGTGGTCGTCCAACACGATGAACGCGGCGATGCGATCTGTCTCGAAGTCCCGCCACCCTGGGAGAGGACGCGATGAATGCCATCTGTTTGATATGCTTCCAGTATGCGCTTCTCGCCTCTGACACCAAATGCGTGGGGTTCAACCAACCGACTTCTTCCGTCGTAATCGAATCTCACAAGCCGCTTTTGCCTGATGGCCTGAATGATCAAGTCGTCGAGTTGATGCATCGTTGGCCCTCCTATCAGGTTACGAATATCGTTCAAGAAGGATGGGAGGCCGCCCACCGGGGGTCTTGCAGAGCAGCATCCAGCTCGCTGCCCATCAGTCGACCGTGCTGTTGGTTTTCCGTCAAATCATCGAGGAATTCATCAAGCTCCTCTCGAAGCTGCTCGCCCCATTCCGGGTAGCCCCCAAGCAGATCGTACGCCCGCCGCAGACGCTTCGCCCCGGCGATGTCTCGCGTCATCTGCTCGTGGAAGACGTGGTTCAGATCAGCACTATTGCCAGCCACACACATGAGATAGCGACCCAACTCACGTGTAAGTCGGATGCGAGCGGCCCGTGTTTGCTGGGAGGCGTTTTTCCGTTCGCGCTGTGATGCACGACGGGCTCGACGCCGGACCTCCTCTTGAGCCTGGAGCAAGGCCTTTGTCTTGGCTTTGTTGAGCTGCCGGGTTGTTGGATACTCGCCATCCCACTTCTCAACCAGATTCACCAGTTGCTCAAACGATGTAAGCTCAACCAGCCCATCCTCGCCGACCCAGAACGCGACTGATGAGCGGAAGGAGCCCTCCTGTTGTGAGCTCACAATCAACGGTAGCCGTTCCCCTGGGCGCCAGAGGCTTTGTGCCAACAGCCCGATCCGGTCATCCAAGGGCGATATGGGGCGCGCTGCCGGGTCGGCTTCCAAAGCCTCAACCGACCTCGCGAACCTCGTTTTCTTGACCTCTGCGGTTGAAATCTCGACAACGTCCGCGGCCACACGGCGTATTCGGGCCCCAATGCTGTCGTCGAGTAGGGTGATCGCGTGATCAAATGCCTTCTTAGTGACCGCAGATGCCCCAGGCGTCAGGGCCTCAGCGTCGCTGTCAACGTACGTCTCTTCCGCAAGCGGGTCTTGCTCAATCTCGCCTGCAACTTCCTCAAGAGCGTGGAGTTCGGCCGGTTCTTGAGCCAACAACATTCTCCTGGCGCGGGCAAGCACGGGCTGCATTGCCCCTACAAAATGCTCAAACAAGTTACAACGGGTACGCAGCACGCCATAGACCCGTTCATCAACGCTATCCTTCAGAAACAGGTTGATCACCCAAACGTAGGGGCACTTCTGCCCGATGCGATCGATACGTCCAATGCGCTGCTCCACTTTGCTGGGATTCCAAGGCAGATCGTAGTTCATGACTGCCCCAGCTGCCTGCAAGTTCAAGCCTTCACTTGCCGCATCGGTACAGATCAAAATGGAGGCCTTCACTTGCCGCATCGGTACAGATCAAAATGGAGAGCTTTCCATCGTGGAGTGTTCGCGTGATGACGTCTTTTGTTACGGTCTTCCACTGGCTGCCGTCCCAGACATGCCCACCGTCGCCGCTGAAGCACCCAAGTCGTGCCTGGTAGTAGTCGACCAGGGTGTCACGCAGGTATTCCATCGTGTCGACATATTCGGTGAACACCAGCGCCGGCCGGCCATCGTCGGTCACTTCCTTGAGCAGCGTAAAGAACTTGTCCCTCTTGCTATCGACGGAGCCCAAGGACCGTAAGGCGTCAAGCAACTCGTCAACATCGCCCAATTCCTTCCGGGCGACCTCGGGGTCCTGAGGCAGAGCCGCCGAGAGGGTTTCGGGGGCGACGCCCTCTGGCAGGTCGTCGGGGTCGATTGCTTCCGGCGTGTCTTCCCGCAAGAGGCCCACGTCGTACGCTCGTTGCTGAATAACGCGAAGCAACCCCTCTCGGCGTCGTTCCAGGCTCCGTTGAAGAGCCACGGGCGAGCTTGAGGCCCGGCGCCGATAAACCGTCATCACGAAGCCTTTGCCGGGCTTTTCGTGTTCCAGATCATCGAAGCGGCGGTTGATGTAGTTCGTGACGGCGTTGTAGACCGCCCGCTCACGGTCATCCTCGTAGTCGAACTGGATGTCCCTCACACGGCGGAAGGTCGGCGGGTCCGCAAGCAGGCCCATGGCATGGTATTTCCGCAGCGTCCCTCGCGTGTTTCGGTGCATTCGACGGCACAAAGGAGAGCCCTTCCGCAACCAGGTGATCACCTCAGGCCGCTTGGCGGGAGGAGTAAAAACAAGTGTTCTGGCCAATTCAGGTGCATCCTCGCACCGTTT
>JALGUK010000481.1 GCA_029820875.1 Candidatus Zipacnadia bacterium | reverse complement strand
TTCCGACAGTACAGCGTAACGGCGGGCTTACCGCAGCCGAAGCCCAGTCGATTGTGAGCGAGGTAAACAACCTGTGAAGGATGACAAACGCCTGATCGAAGACTATCTGCCCATCGAGGCTATAAGTAAGGAGGCGTCGAGGGAGAAGTCCGTGCGGAAGGGGCATATCTCGACGCTGCATCTGTGGTGGGCCAGGCGGCCGCTGGTCGCATGCCGGGCCGCCGTTTACGGGGCGCTGGTGCCCGCGTCGCGGTTCGTGCCGGAAAACGGGCCGGACAACAAGAAGCAATCCCTCGGCCGGGCCAACGCCGCCAAGTTCGTCGAGCGGCTGTGCAAGTATCCCGGCGAGCCACGTGTCATCCAACAAGCCCAAGAGCACATCCTGGAGGCGCACGCGGAGCGGCTCACCGCTGAACTGGCGGAGGCGGCCAGGACGGGCCAGTGGCCCGGATGGGTCGAGGAGTTCAGGTGGCCCAAGGATAAGCCGGTCGTCACACGGGAGGACATCGAGGCAGGCCGGGCACCCCGGCCGCGGGTGCTCGATATGTTCGCAGGCGGCGGGGCGATTCCGTTGGAGGCGTTGCGACTCGGCTGCGAAGCCTACGCGCTGGACCTCAACCCCGTAGCACACATCATCGAGCTGTGCACGCTGGTCTATCCGCAGAAGTACGGCAAGCCCGACCCCAACGCGCGCGGCATGACGGGACCACCAGGACCGGATGGAAAGCCCACCTGGGGCGGACTGGCCGAGGAGGTGCGTTACTGGGGCCAGTGGGTGCTCAGGGAGGTCAAGAAACAGATCGGCGACCTCTACCCGCCGGTGCCTGATCCTGAGTATAAGGGCAAGCGGCCTGAAATCGAGTTCGACCGCAAGACGGGCAACTGGGTGGCGAAGGGCTCGGAGGGCAAGGATAAGGATGCGTTGTTCGAGACGGAAGGCGGCGCCCCGGCCGTGCCGCCGGGATATCTGATGCCCGTCGCCTATCCAAGTGCAAGAACCCCGCCTGCGGAGCGACGGTGCCGCTCGTCAAGCAGACCTGGCTGTGCAAGAAGAAGGGGGGCAAGAAAAGCCCTGGCCGGTACATCGCGCTCCGAATGGTGGCGCCCACGGGCGAAAAGAAGGTCCGCTTCGAGGTAGTCGAAGCGACAAGTGAAAAGGGCCTTGGCTTCGATCCCACTGCTTTCTCCTCTGCCGGGAACGCAACGTGCCCATTCTGCGGGACTGTTGCGGATAGCGCTTATGTGAAGGCCGAAGGCTGCGCTAAGCGCATGGGTCAGCAGATGATGGCGATTGTCTGCACCCGGTTCGGTCGGCAGGGGAAGCTCTACCTATCGGCAGATGATTACCGGCAATTCATCCCGGACAATAAGCCGATTCAGGACCGCATTGAATCGCTGTGCCGGCGTACGGGGCTGACAGTGCCGGACGAACTGATTACTACAGATGCGAAGAACTGCTGCTGGACATACCTGTATGGATTGACAACATTTGCCCAATTATTCAGCTCGCGGCAGATGCTTAGTTTGCTGACCTTCGCCGCCGGTATCCGTGACGTGCATAAAGCCCTGACGACCAGCGCGTCCCTCGATCATACTAAAGCTGTGGCGACTGTGTTGGCATGTGCCCTCGATAAAGTTGCGGATCTGAATTGCGCTCTCACCCAGTGGAAGCCGGATGCTCAGTTGTGCGTCCATGCCTTTGGCAGACAAGCACTCCCTATGGTGTGGGATTGCGCTGAGCAGGTGCCGTATTCAGGTATTGGTGGTTCTTGGCAGAGTCAGGTAAAACGGAGCATCGAGGGGCTCAATGACACATGGGACACTATTATCGGTTGCCAAGTACAGCGTGGCTCTGCCACAGCGCAACGTTATTCCTCTGGCTCGATAGATACCGTAATTACAGATCCGCCTTACTATGACAATGTCGCATACGCGGATATATCGGATTTCTTCTACGTGTGGCTCAAGCGAACAGTTGGGAATCTCTACCCCGAGCACTTCGCCACGCCAGGTACACCAAAGAAAAAAGAAGCTGTCGCCGACGCGATGCGGCATGGCGGCGATAGAGATAAAGCGCGGCGAGCGTACGAAGAAATGATGGCGCAGTCGTTCGCTGAGGCGAACCGCGTCCTCAAGCCCGGTGGGCAGATGGTGGTCGTCTATGCGCACAAGACAACGCTCGGCTGGTCCACGCTTGTCGATGCCCTGCGGCAGGCCGGATTCACAGTGACCGAAGCTTGGCCGTTAAGTACGGAGATGGGGGCACGACTCCGGGCTATGGAATCTTCTGCCCTGGCCTCCAGCATCTTCCTCGTCGCCCGCAAGCGGTCGGGGAGCGAAACAGGCTCATACGAAAGCGACGTCCAGCCGGAACTACAAAACATCGTCCGCGAGCGGGTGGAGACGCTCTGGAAGCAGGGCATCTCCGGTGCGGACCTGCTCATTGCGTGCGTCGGCGCGGGGCTGCGGGCGTTCACACGCTTCGCGCGTGTCGAATATGCGAACGGCGAAGAAGTGCCGGCTGAGCGGTTCCTGGCCGAGGTCGAGACGGTCGTGCTGGAAACCATCTTGGCGCGGCTGTCGAAGGAAATCGGCGGCAATGGCGGCCGGCGGACAAGTTTGTCCGGCGTGGACCCCGCGACGCGGTTCTACCTGCTGTGGCGCTATACGTACCGCTGGTCCGAAATCGACGCGGGCGAAGCCATCGTATTCGCCAACGGGACACACGTGGAGCTCGATGGGCCAGGGTCGCTTTCCTACGGCTCACGCCCCCTTGTAAAGAAAAAGAAAGGCAAGTACCGTCTGCTGGACTTCACCGAACGCGGCAAGGATGAGAAACTCGGCCTGCCCGCAGACGGGCAACCCGCCCCGCTCATCGACGCGCTGCACCGGACGCTTTGGCTGATGGAAAACCGGCCGCTTCAGTTGCCGGAGTTCCTGCGCGAGAGCCGGGTGAACCGCGAGCGGATGCGGCTGGTGGCCCAGGCGCTCGCCGGACCTGCCCTCAAGGGCCTGCCTGCCGCGTCGCGGGACGCGGCGCAGGCAGGCGGCGAGTTGATTCAGGTTTCTCGCGGCACTGA
>JALGUK010000480.1 GCA_029820875.1 Candidatus Zipacnadia bacterium | reverse complement strand
GGCGGGTCACCCATCAGCCTGGCTGGTTTAGCCGTGATTGCACTTTTGGCGTGTTTGCTGGCCGTGTTGCTGACACCGGTTGCACGGCGCTTGGCGCTGCGCTTTGGGGCTGTTGATCAGCCGGATGGCCGTCGGGTCCATTCTTCACCCACTCCAACCTGGGGCGGCCTGGCTATTCTCGTCGCCTACATTGTTCCGTTGTTGGTCGCAGCGGTTGTTACACATACAATTTCGATGCAGATGGTAGGCATCGCCGTCGGGGCCGTGCTGATTTCGATGATGGGCGCCGTCGACGATTTGCGCGGTCTACCTGTCGTCCCGAGGCTCGGGATACAGGTAAGTGTAGCTCTCCTGGTGATTGCCTTCGGGGTGCGCTTCGAAGGCATTACCAGCCCGTTTACGGAGGCAGGCTATGTCAGCTTAGGGTGGCTGTCGTGGCCGGCGACGTTGCTGTGGATCGTTTTTATCACCAACGCCGTCAACTGGATTGATGGATTAGACGGCCTGGCAGCCGGGATTTGTGCAATCGCGTCCGGCGCTCTCGCGCTGATGGCTGCCGAAAACATCTTCGCCACCGGTGCCGTGGCATCGGGGATGATGGGCGCCGCGATTTGCGGTGCATGTCTCGGGTTTCTGCCTTATAATTTCAGTCCGGCCAAGATTTTCATGGGCGACGCCGGCGCGATGTTCCTTGGTTTCGTCCTGGCTTGCACGTCCACGGTGGGGGCATTCAAAATACCGACTGCGGTGGCGGTTCTTCCGCCGGCGCTGGTCCTCGGCGTCCCGATTGTGGACATGACCACGACTATCCTTAGCCGCGCAAAGAACAGGCGACCGATTTACAGGGCTGACAAGTCGCATCTGCACCACCGCCTCTTGCAGGCTGGTCTGTCGGTTCCACAGGTTGTTGTGGTCCTGTACAGTGCGGAGCTCGCACTGTGCACGCTGGCGTTCTTTCTCTTTCGGGGGTAATCGCTTGCCAGCACTGTTGACGGACCGCTCAGCAGCTCAGCGCAAGCATCGGGTGATGCTCGTATTCGGCACGCGGCCGGAGGCGATAAAGCTCGCGCCGGTGTACGCGGAGTTGCGCAAGCGCCTCAATGTCTTCGAGACGCGGGTGGTTGTCACGGCTCAGCATCGGGAAATGCTCGACCAAGTGCTGGAGTGCTTTGGAATCCAGCCCGATCACGACCTTGACATCATGCAGCACGGTCAAAGCCTGGCTGACGTGACCAGCCGCGTTCTGTACGGTATGGAACCGGTCCTGAGCCGGGGAAGACCGGATATAGTGCTGGTGCAGGGGGACACAACTACCGTTTTTGCCGCCGCATTGGCCGCCTTCTACCAGCAAATTCCGCTCGGGCACATTGAGGCGGGCCTGCGCTCGGATGACAAGTACAATCCCTTCCCCGAGGAGATAAATCGCCGCCTGACCTCTGTCCTGTGCGACATTCACTTTGCACCTACGGCCACTGCGCGCGAGCGCTTGCTGGCAGAGGGAGTCGCGCCGGAGCAGGTCTTCGTCACCGGAAACACCGTGATTGACGCGCTACTTTCTGTTGCGCAAAGGCCTTTTCGTTTCGAGGGGCCGCAGTTTGGATGGCTGGAGGAATTTGACGGCCGCCTGGTACTGGTCACCGCTCATCGCCGGGAGAATCTCGGGGAGCCGCTCCGACGCATCTGCCGTGCACTGCGGATGATTGCGGAGGAGTTTGAGGATGTTGTCGTGCTGTACGCCATGCACCGCAATCCGGCAGTCCGTAAGGTCGCGCAAGAAGTGCTCGAAGGCGTCCCGCGCGTCCGTTTGACTGACCCGCCGGAGTATGTAACATTCGTGAACCTGATGAAGCGTGCGGTTTTGATAATCAGCGACTCCGGCGGTATACAGGAGGAGGCACCGTCTCTGAACGTGCCTGTATTGGTCACGCGGGAGACGACGGAACGGCCCGAGGGGATACAGGCGGGGACCGCGAAGCTGGTTGGAACCCAAACGGAGGCAATTGTCGCTGAAGCCTCTCAGTTGTTGCGCGACCCGGATGCTTACCGGGCGATGGCAACAGCGGTCAACCCGTACGGGGACGGCACGGCTTCTGCAAG
>JALGUK010000479.1 GCA_029820875.1 Candidatus Zipacnadia bacterium | reverse complement strand
AGCGGGGTTTCGCGCTCGACTTGCATGTGTGAGGCACGCTGCCAGCGTTCGTTCTGAGCCAGTATCATACTCTCCAAATGTTGCGACTCTTAACCCGCCTGCGCGCTCGTAAGCTCCCGCGCCGCGGGCCCGGCTTCTTTACCGCCGCAAAAAGTCACACATCCGGCTCGCAAAGCCTGCATCCTTTGGGCTCGTGCTTTCCGTCTCCTGTTTGTCAAAGAGCATTGCTTCTACTATATTATAGTATACCCTACAGCACAGTTTTGTCAACTGTCGATTGTTTTTTTCTGACCCCCACCACCGCATCCCTTCTGCCCCCTCATACCTCTGAAAAGCATTCTACACGTTGCGGGCAACACTGTCAAGCGCAAACGAAGTTTCTTTGCCGGGAGATGATATTCGCCTGTGGGCGGCCAGGTCTTGAACCGGCCCATGGCCCTCCTCTGCCCCATCCTCTGGGAAGGGAAACGACAGAGAACAGCAAAGGGCAAGCTGACTTGCTGAGGGCGCTCATGGCTTCCTATATCCATGTGCGCAGTTGCCTATGACGCTTTGTCCAGAGTTTCTGCGGCCAAGGAGGCTTCGGATGGGTCCTGGGCGATGCGGGCGATGCGGCGGCATTCCTCTGCCGCCAGGCCAGAGTCCAGCGGCCTCGGCTGGAGACCTGCCAGCCGCTCGAAGTTGGAGCGGTAGATCTTTTCCAGCACCTCGTCGGGCAGCGAGATGCCTCGAATTACGCCGTCTTCTGGACTGCCCAGCAGGAAGTCGGCCTCGGCGGGAACGCGGTACTCATCTCCGGTTTCAAGCCACCTCGTTACAATCCCTGCCCTTGCAACGGCCTCTGCATCGGTGTTTTCCGCGCTGATATCTGTGCCGAAGATGATCCTGTCAGCCCACCGGATGAAGAACTGTCGCGTCTGCTGGGGCTCATGCGACATGTTGTAGAGCATCTCGATGCCGGGCGCCAGGTCCAGGTGCACCCCACTGAAACGCTCCAGCAGGCGGGCTGCCCGCGGCAGGTCTGCCGAGAGGAAATAGAAGTGGGCGAAGATGACGCGCAACCCCGGGTGACGCGCCAGGACCCGCTCAACTTCCGCATACTGGTCTTCTTTTTGCGCGTCGGCCTGGTTGTAGCCCCAGCCGCGCTCCCTGGCCCAGTACGGGAGCCTTTCAGGGTCCCAGAACTCTTCGGGGTCATTGACGTGCCAGAGTATGGGTATGCCCTTCTCCTCAACGCGCTCGAAGTAGCCCGCGAAATAGGGCGAATCCACCGGTACGTCGAGGTAACGACGCGTGGTCGGTTTGCCCTCAATCATCTTCACGCCGTCAGCGCCCATTGCCACCAGGCGGTCAACCTGCTCGATGAGCGTTGGGGTCTTGACCTTGCCGCCGGAGAGCTTTTCCGAGTGGTCAAGCCCGCAGAAAACGTAGACACGCCCGGGATGTCTTGCCTTGCATACCAGCGCAGCGGGATTGGCATTGACCTGCGCACGGCTTATGGTGCAGGCTATGCCGATGCGGTCAAAACCCACCAGGTCGGCTATCTCTATCATCCTGTCTGCCGCCGCGACCTCTGGCAGATGAACGTGACTGTCAACTATGCCCCTGGCTCTGCTTTCCATCCTTATCCTCCCTCAACCCAGCCCCCCCTTGTGGCTGAGCCTGTGAAGTTGTGTGGATTGGCGAAGGTGGTGGCAAGCCGTTAGCGCCTCCACGTTTGAAAAACCTCATCTTGCACGAACGGCGCTAAGATGACCCGCCCAGACTCAACAGCGCTCATGACCGAGTACTCAACCCCGCATCTGCCCTACACGTCTATCTCGACTGCGGTGCCCTTCTCGGCGGATGCGTATATGGCATCGGTGATCTTCTGCACCACCAGTGAGTTCTCCAGCGACGTCATTGGAGGGCGGTTCTCGCGGATGGCGGCCGCGAAATCCGCTACCGGGCTGATGAACCGCTTGTCTTCTTCCCCCTGCCAGACCGTCTTCGAGAGCACGCCTTTCTCTTCGTCTGCGTAATCAAAGACGATGGTTTTGCCGGGCTGGCTGACCATTGTCAATCTGAGGGAGCCCTTGCTTCCCACGATGCGCCAGGC
>JALGUK010000027.1 GCA_029820875.1 Candidatus Zipacnadia bacterium | reverse complement strand
GCCGTATTCTCCGCATCGCGCGTATCTATTCCTAAGGACATGGTTAAGCTCGCCTGAGGATCCAGGTCAATAAGTAGAACACGCTTACCCCTCTCCCCTAACGCGGCGGCAAGATTGACACACGTTGTGGTCTTGCCGACCCCTCCTTTCTGATTCGCCACGGCGAGGATAGTCCCCATTAGTCTTATCCTTGCTCTCGAAAGATTTCTGGATTGCACACAACTTGTATCCTTGCCGGCTTGCCGAGGACTTCACTAAGCGCTGCTTCAATATGCTCCCGAATCCCCTCAACTCTCTGCCGAGAGAACTCATAAGGAACGATAATCCGTATTTCCCCTTTATCTTGTAGCAGATATGCCTCCGCAAGCGCAATAGCCCACTGGTTTCGCTTTCGGAGAATGTTCTGTACCTTTTCCCAAGTCGCCTCCATTTGCGCATCTATGCCCAATTGAGCAAGTAACTCTTGCCGCTCTCTATGTATTCTCTCGTCCTCTCCCTGTTCCTGTAGTTGATGCTGTTGCACATCCGCCTTGGTCTTCCAACGCATTCGTGCCTGATTGATTACGCTCTCAGCGGTGGTAGTGAATGATGCCGGCGCTTGCCATCCTTGACGGATTGCTGAGACTAACCATGCGGGAACTGATTGCTTAGGCCGCCACCCGGAGTTGAGTTTATGGACTACAAGTTCAATCATCTGGGTAATGTGGGTACTGTCATATTCCATCAGCATCTGTTGTGCAACAGCTCGTGTAACGCCGAGTTCCTGTAGGGCTGTTATAATGTCTTGGGGAGATGTAAGAAGAGAAGCAACAGTTGCGGTGGGGGGCTTGAGTGAATCATCTGTATATTCATCTGTTAATCTAAAGGCTGTTTCTTGTTGGTTATGTGGCTTTACTACCGGTTGTAAGGAATCTTTCCTACGGGGGGTAAGAAAATTTTCCTGCGGTAGTAAATTTGATTTACCACCCTTGATTACGTTGAGAGCGTATGTGTTAGGTCCATAGGATCCATCTGGTTGGCGGTCATGTTGAGCTGTAATTATGTTCTTGTCGGCGAGGCTCTTGAGTGCCTTTACAATTGTGGGCTTGCTAAGTCCTACCCCTCGGTCTAATAGGCGGCCATCACGGGCCTTTAGGCCGTGCATCATTTGGTTGAGGGAAATAGAGTCGCTTTCTCGCTTGAAACCGAAGGTTCGGCGTACGAGGTAGAGAAGGACCTTTGTCTCAGCGCCGGAGAGAGTGGGAAGCAGCTCATCGAAGAGTTCATCCGGCACCTGGGTGTAATGTGGTGCCACAAACCCGATGAAATTGCCATCCCGGTCGAGCAAAGTGATCACTCCGGGAGCTTGGCGTTTGCTGTAGCGAGCGCCTGACTTTGGGTGCTATGATGCAATGCCAGACCGTAACAATATCAGCGGCATGCGGAGAGTCAGCCCCTATATCAGGGGGACAAAGCGTGCTTGCTACGATACAGGCTACAATCTCCCGACGATAACGGATGTTTAGAAGATTGCTGAAGTTTGACTCTTAAAAGCTATTGACAGTGATACATATATTCGAGTAACCCAGTTGCCCTACCCTGTTATTATAGTGCTCTTGAGCCGGTTTGTAAAGGCCTTTATTGGATTTCGTGCCCGGGAATGAGCGGGGCTCCGCTCTATAGACATATCCATAATTCGAAGAGAAGCCGGCCACGAACTGCCCCAAATCAGGCAGCCCCAAAAGAGGCACAATCTTCTTGGGTCCATACAATAGGAGGTTGTTGAAGCTGTTTGCACGAACACCCCCCACGTAAGCCCTCTTCGCGTACCCGGCAGAAAGCCCTTTCGTGGAGGTTAAATCCGTGAAGCGATTCGAAGGCGTTGCCCGCATCGGCTTCATCTGGATTTGGGAATTATTGGGGCTCGTTGGCGCTGTGAGCATCCCCATTGCAAATGTCTTTCTTGCTATCCCTTGGGGATGGCTTTTCGCTCGATGGGCCGCGGCTGGACCGCCTGCAGACACCAGGCGTCGTGCGTGGCTCCTCACGTTGTACTCGGCAATTCCTTGTTTCGCGCTCACCCTGTTGCCGGTCGTTCTGTGGGCAGGCAGCATGGGCCAGTGGAACATACTCGAGCCTCTCGCGGCGTATGAATATTTCGGTACCCCTCTCATACTGCGATTACCGTTCCCGTTTAACACCATTTTTGGTTTCTATTGGGGGATGGCGCTGGCGTCGGTTCTCCTTAAAATCCTCATCACCACCACCCTGGCCCGCATCTTTCTCGCGGCGGCGAGCCGGAAAGCCGGAGACAGTTGATGCCGTATTGGGCACCTTCGAGACCCCGTCTCCCCTACTCGTCTCGCGTGGAGGAAGGGCAAGCGGTTCCCGTTCGAGAAACCCAACATGTTCTGCAAACCAGTCTGTGTCTACAGAGGGTGAACCCTCCGTCGCACAACAGTAGAAAGGACGATCATTCCGTGACGACAGCACAGGCCCTACCTTCTGCGCTCGAGCGCCTTAATGATACGGCCGAGGGGTTGGAAATCTGGTGGGACTCTTCTCCCCTCGTATTCCCCAAATGGTCTCAAGAGATGCTTGAGAACGAGACTGACGCCCAAAAGAAAGGCGTTTTGGAGCAGCAACTGCGGCGACTTTATGACTTCGATTGCCCGCGAGATAGCCTGTTTGTAGGAATCACGACCAACCCGCCCCTGTCGTTGCAAGCGATTGAGAGCGACTTGGACGCGTGGCGTCCGTGGATTGCGGACCTCGCGCGGCGCGACCCGGGCGCGACTACCTACGAGCTCTTCTGGGAGACTTACAGCGAGGTGGTCAAGCGAGGAGCCGCCATGTTTCAGGAGAAGTTCGAGACGTCAGGCTATAAGCTGGGCTATCTGAGCGGACAAGTGGACCCTCGCGTTCTTCAGGACACTCAGGAGATGATTCGCGAGGGGATTAGCTTCAACCAAATGGCCCGCAATGTCATGATTAAAATGCCCGGCACAAAAGAAGGTATTTACGGCATCACTCTGCTGACCGCGATGGGCATTCCTACAAACGCCACTCTGGTTTTCACGGTCCCTCAGCTTGTAGGCGTGGCCGAGGCCGTCAAAAAAGGCCTCGAGCTTGCGCGCGCCAATGGCGTGGACCTTTCCCACTGGCGTTCTGTGGTCACGATGATGCTTGGGCGCTTTGAGGACGCCAAGCAAATGGCTATCGATGCCGAAAAGGCAGGCATTGAAATCACCGAGGCAGACAAGCGCTGGGCCGGAGTAGCCATATTCAAGAAGGCATATAGAATCTTCAAGGAACGCGGCTACGAAAGCAAGCTTCTTGCGGCATCCATGCGCCTGGGCCCCACCATTGATGGCAAGCAACGCATTTGGCACTTAGAGAAGCTGGCGGGCGGCGACGTTGTGCTCACCATCTTCCCGAACATCATCCAGGCGTGGATGAAGAACTATGCCGATGAGGAGATTACACCGCAAATAGACGAGCCCGTGCCCCATGAAGTTCTCGACAAGCTGCTGAAGATTCCCTATTTTGCGGCGGGATACGACGAGCAAGGGATCGCCCCGGAGGATTACATCACTCACGGAGCTGTCGTTGAGACCGCCACCAGCTTCTCCGCGGCCACAGAAAAGCTCGAAAAACTCGTCGAGCAGATTGCGGCAACCGTGAGGTAAGCAATTAGCCTAAGCAGCAAATCGACTACCCGCCGAAGAGGGCGCCCTTACAACAGGGGCGCCCCTCGTCCTCTCCCCTACACCTCAAAAACAGCCAGTCAAGAGCCGATATATAGCGCAACCGCGACGGCGACGCCCGAGGGCACCCCCTTAGGAGGCCTGCTATGCCTGTCAACAAAACGCGATGTGAGACCATTGTCGCCACGGCGGCCTTCGTTGCCTTCTACGAGCTTCTAAAACATAAGGCATTATCGGGAATTTGGCTGTCGGAGGTCCGGTCAGACCACATCAGCCTTCTGGACGCCGTTTCGGGCGTGTTGTTCGGGATGCTGATTGCCTATGGCATCGCAACGTTCACTCTTAGAAGGCAGATTTCCCTTGAAGACGCTCTTCGCAAAGACAACAGCAACCTTGCAGCGCTCAACGCCCGCTATCAGGCTCTCGGCAAGAGACTGCGCGAGGAGCGGAACAGATTTCGCACCATACTTTTCGCTGTCAGTGACGCTGTCATTGCCGTTGGCGAAGACGGGCGGGTCCTGTTTGCAAACCCTGTAGCTCAGGATGCATTTGGCCCGACCAAAGACGCCCCGACCTTCCAAGAGTATGTCCTGGGCGGAGCGACCCTGGACAGCCAGAATAGTCTCAGCGAGGACAGAGGCCCCTGCGAAATTCTTGCTGTTGACGGTAAGTACTATTCTATCTCTCAAACCCCAGCCCGGCTGGGCGAGGACAATGAAGCCACCGTATACGTCCTCAACGATATTTCCAAGGCGAGGGCGCTGGATGAGGCGAAAAACGAGTTTATGGCCACCGTTTCTCACGAGCTGCGCACGCCGCTGTCTGCGATTAAAGGGTATGTGGATCTCATCTTGGACGGCGATGCAGGTCCCATCAACGACGTGCAACGTGAGTTCCTCGATATCGTGCAGCGCAACGCCGACCGCCTCACCAACCTTGTCAACGACTTCCTCGACATCTCCAAGATTGAGTCCGGTCGCATTCAGCTTCGTAAGGAGCCGCTGGACCTTGCAACCGTCGCTCAGCATGTCGTCGACACGTTTCAGCCGCAAGCGGAGAGCAAGCATATCGAATTATCGCTCACCTGTCCGGACGAGATGACGATCGTATTCGGCGATATTAGTCGTCTGACACAGGCGCTTATGAACCTAGCGAACAACGCCATCAAATACACCCCCGAGGGGGGTAGCGTCTCTATCAGCATCGGCCGCCGCGACGGCACAGCCTTCGTCAGCGTCAGCGATACGGGTGTCGGTATTTCCGAGAAAGACCAGCGCCGCCTCTTCTCGAAGTTCTTCCGAGCCAACAATGCCGCGACCCGGCAAGAAAACGGGACCGGTCTCGGCTTGACGATCGCCAAAGCCGTTGCTGAACTTCATGACGGAACCCTTAGCATCTCCAGCCGCGAGAACGAGGGCAGCACATTCACCATCAGCCTCCCTGTTATGCAGTTCTCCCCCGAACACGAGCGTATCGCGGTCGAAACGCCCTTGGATGACATCCCACCCAAGGGGCGGCGCAAACGGGTACTCGTCGTCGACGACGAGCCGGACTTCGTGACTATGGTCTGCCGGTATCTCCAGCGCGATGGATACGAAACCATCGCTGCTACATCTGCACAGGGGGCTATCGCGCTCGCAAAGGCGGCCCAGCCCGATGTCATCACGCTCGACATCATGATGCCGCAGCAAGACGGGTTCAGCGCTCTTAAAGCGATTAAGGCCGACCCGCAAACTCGCGATATTCCCGTGGTTATCCTCTCAATCATCGAGGATGAGGCTCGCGGTCGCCGCCTTGGTGCAGCAGCTTACATTCACAAGCCATTAAATGCCGAGAAGCTGCGCAAAACCATAATGCGCGTTCTGGGGCCGAAGGCACTGGAGGCAAGCAGGGGGAGGGCCATCCTGATTGCTTCCCGGCCAAGCGGTGTTGAATCGATGAAAAAAGAACTGGAATCGGCGGGATATACTATCCATGTAGCAGCCAACAAGCGTGAAGCGCTCGATATCGCCCGCAGAAAGCAGCCTATTGTGGCGATTCTGGACATCTCGCCCCTCGATATGGACTCCTTGCGGCTCATGAAAGAACTTAAGCAAGACTCTGCCACAGCCGACATCCCGTTGGTGGTGACCGGAGACGGCGACCTCTCCGGTTGTTATCTGCTTGGCATGGCCTCGGGTCAGGGACACTCTAAAGATGTAAGCAGTCTGCTGGCGGGGATCAGTGATATTGTCAAGCACGCTACGGTTGCCGCCAAAGCCGCTTCGGCCGGTTGCCCGATAGAAGCCCGGTCGAGCTGAGGAGGGGCGACGGACTGTGCCTGCCCACAAGGTCCTTGTAGTGGATGACGAGCCGGATTTGCTGAAGTTGCTCGAGTTCCTGCTCAGACACGAAGGATATGAGGTCGTCAGCGCCCGGGACGGCATGGGCGCGCTCGAGGCCGCTCAGAGAGAGAGACCGGATCTGATTCTTCTGGACGTTGTCCTTCCCGACATGGATGGCCGCGAGGTCTGCCGGCGGCTTCGCAATTCCCCTGCCACGGCCGGCACTCCTATCTGGATGGTCTCGGCCCGTACGCAGAATGCTGACATTGAGCAAAGTCTGCAGGCTGGCGCTGATAAGCATGTCGCCAAGCCGTTTAAGCCGCGCGATATCACCGCCAGCATCCGCAAGACATTCAGCGGTGCCGCGTAATATGCAGCAAGAGTTCCCTCATCCGCTTTGCGCGTGCCAATCGAAATTTGCCTCTGGCGTAAACGGGTCCTCGCGGAGTTCATCCGGTTCCCTGTGGTTATAGTGCTCTGTCGGGATATTGACGAGAATTGACATCTCTGTTCCCAATGCCATCTGACCATGCCAGACGCCTGGCGGGATTACCACAAGGCAGGGATTGAATTCGCCAATCACCACTGCCATCGTCTCTCCGCGGGTCGGTGAGTCCGGCCTTCTGTCCCACAGGCCGATCTTCGCATTACCCTTTACCACACAAAAACAGTCAGTTTGCCGTGTATGTGCGTGCCAGGCCTTGACCACCCCTGGGTAACAGGTGGATATGTAAACCTGGCCGAACCTGGTGAATTCTACGTCGTCATCGCGGAGAATCTCCATCACATATCCCCGCTCGTCCACATGGCGGGACAACGGCCTGACAACCACACCATCAATCACAAGACCAGCCCCCTTGCACAAGTGCACGGAATAAACTTAGGCGGTTGTGCACAAGATTTGCAGAATATCTTACACAAGGTCTCCGCGTCAGCATCTTGCAAGCCTTATAGCGGCGTCAACAATCATAGACGCGATATCTTTCTTCGTAGCGCGCTCCAGCCCCTCCAGACCGGGCGTGCTGTTCACCTCGAGGATGACTAAACCGCGCTTGTCCTCCACGAAGTCAACAGCAGCAAGCTGCAGGCCGAGAGCCTCCACGGCTTTCAGGGCAAGCCTGCGGTGCCGAGACGAAGGTTCGATTGTTGTCGCCTGCCCTCCTCGGTGAATGTTGACCCGGAACTCGCCTGTCCGCGCCCTTCTCTCGATTGCTGCGGCTATCTCCCCTTGCAGCACCACCAGGCGCGTGTCTCGGCGTTCCGCCTCCTCGATTCTTTCCTGCACTAGTAGCTCCTCTCCCAGAGCCCAGAAGGTTTCCAGGATAGCACGCCCGACAGCCACGGATTCGGCCAGCATCACTCCAACCCCCTTCGCGCTTCGCGGGAGCTTCAGCACCACAGGCGGGCCTCCGACGGCGTCTATAGCCTTTTCCGGACCGCAGGCATCCCGGGCAAGCACTGTTTGCGGCACCGGCAAGCCTGCTGCACTTAGAATCTGCAGGGATTGAAGCCGGTCCTTGGCCGCGGCGATGGCCTCCGCGCCGTTTAGAGACGGCGTCCCCATCACCTCGAATTGTCTCACCAGCGCGATGCCGTAATCTGTCGCCGTCGGTCCGATTCGGGGAATCACGACATCCACCGGCGGGACAGCCGCTCCCCGATGCAATATACCATGTCCGACCACGATGGCGCAGTCGGTCTGGTCCATCACCAGCGCCTCATGTCCTGCTTCCGCCAGTGCTTTGGCCAGCCTACGGGTACTGTACACGTCTGGGTTGCGTGAAATAATCGCTGCCCTCACAGTACCGCCTCCGACGCCAGGAACGGCGAAATCATCGCAGATACCCGCTTTTTCGCCAAGAAATCGCTCTTAGGGGCCCCAAAATCCCGAAAAACATGGAACAATTTGCGCTTGTAGCCGTTAGTACGGGTTGGATACGGTGGCTTAAGCCACCGTATATCCACCGGAAGCAACAGCCGGGAGTGAGAAAAATGAAGCACGGATTTATCCACGGAATTACCTGCATAGCAGTTTCGATTATAATCACGCTACTCCTCCTTGTGGCGCCAGTATGTGCCCAAGACGGGGCTACTGCCAATAACGTAGACTTTACGTCCTCGCCCATCATGAGCGAGGCTGGCAACCCGCTTGGCTTCGCGGGCACCGCGCCCCTGGCCCCTCAGTGGAGCGCTCGTGCGGATGAACTCCGCCGTGACCAGCTCGTGCGCCAGAGCATGAGCGGCCTTGTGCAAAATCTGCGCGAGGCATTCCGCGACGATGAGCAGAAGTCCCCTGTCGGTCGATTGGTTCGCGCATTTTCGGGCGAGCTTCAATGGGACGATGTCCACGGCAAGTTCGAGTTTAAGCCGGGCAAGGACCCCGAGGCGCTTCTCGCCAAGGAGCTGACCGGCATGACCCAGGACAGCCTTATGGGGCTTGCTTCCCAGCTTCCCACAGACTCCACCGGCGATCGTTTTATCTCTGCGCTGGCTGGCGGAGCCGCAAAGAGCATCGAGTTTGAGAAGCCCGGTGCTCTGCGCTTCCGTACGAAGCCACTTATGGAGGGTTTCACCGGGGGCGTCAGCGGCTTGCTGTCGAATGCTGCCGAACACGCCCCGATGACATCCGCCTTGGCTGCCTGGGCAGGCCAGATTGGCTGGAACGAGAAGGGCGGCAAATTCGCCCTCAAGCCCAGCGGCAAAAAGGGTGTGAGTCCCGAGCAGGCGGCTACGGCTGCCGTCCAGGGCAAGCTCCAGGCGCTGGCAGGTTCCGCCACGGGTGACAACCCGTTTACAAACCCCCTAGTTTCTGGCCTGGCGGGCAGCGTCCAGGTGACCGGCCCATTCAGTATGAGATTCCGAACCCAGCCT
Source organism: Candidatus Zipacnadia bacterium (assembly GCA_029820875.1). Next base: position 4,824 of record JALGUK010000027.1, on the reverse strand, counting down.
GTCATGGAGGGCTTGACAGGCGGCGTCAGCGGCTTGCTGTCGAATGCTGCTGACGAGGCCCCGTTCGCGTCGGTCTTGGCCGCATGGACGGGCCAGATCGGGTGGGATGAAAAGAGCGGTAAATTCGCTCTCAAGCCCAGCGGCAAAAAGAAAGTCTCCCCTGAGCAGGCGGCCACCGCCGCCGTTCAGGCTAAGCTCAATGCACTCTCGCCGCGTATCGCTCCCGGCGATGACGTTTTCTCGCGGGCATTGGTCGCGACCGCCCGCGACTTTACATCTGGTATTCGCGTCACCGGTCCGTTCAGCATGAAGTTCGCGAATATCGCCCCGCAGAACGATACCGGCGAGAAGCCGAGCGCCTACCGGCTCAGCACGCAGGATATTGCATTCCGGTTCGTTGAGAACTTCAAAACCGAGGGCCGCCAGGACCTGTTGACGCCGCTCGTGGATAAGTTTGCGCTCTTCCGCGACGACAAGGTCGACGGGCTGTTGCGCACCTATCTGGCTAATATGCACTTCAACCGGGATGGGATGTACGCCACTCCCTATAAATTCGACATGACCAAAACCCTCGCCCTCGGCACGCCCGGTGCAACGTTCGCGCTTACCGGCCCCGTCCAGGGGCGCGGCAATACATGGGATTGGTCGAAGGTGAAGGGGCAGTTCCGCTCCGTGATGGGGCAGGGCAATGTCACGATGGACCTGCTGGCGAACTTCGGCGTCAACGGTACACATGACGCTATGTATCGCGCTGGCCAGGTGGGCCTGAACTTCCGCCTGGGCGCGGATTCCACGTTCCGCGCTGCGTTGGCGCTTGACGCTCACCAGAAGCGCGCAGGCCACACTTTCACGCTGAGCCACAAGCTCGGCAAAACCCTGACCGCGAGCACTACATACACTCGCCCCTACGGTTCCGACGAGCCGAACGTCGCTTATCAACTCAACGGCAAACTCGGCTCCGGCTGGGACATCGCCATGGCATTCAGCGGCAAGTATCATGACCAGCCGAACACTCAACTGACCGTCAAGGGTAAGATTCATGAAGGTCTGAACTTGGCCCTCGCGCTTAAGGACCAAGCTGGCAAGCCACGCCAGCTCAATTGTGGGTTGACCGGCCAGATTACCGACGGCCTCAGCATCAACATGACTTACGCGGACGTCAAAAACCGTCGGAACTGGGTCGGCCAGCTCAACGGTGCTATTGCTCCTCGCACCAACCTGACCGTCTCCCTCACCCAGCAGACCGGCAAGCCGCAAATGGTCAGGGCTGGACTAACCAGCGAACTTCTTGACGGCCTGAATCTGAGCGTGAACTACGACGACATCAACAACAGGACCAACCTGACCGGCCAGATTACCGGCAGCATCGCGTTCAACTGAGAGAAGTTCCGCAAGAGCGTGTACAAGCGTTGTCCTACGAAGCGAAAAAGACAGAATGAACAAAGCACCGAGAAGACTGCAAAGCGAAAACCCGATAGCAAGGGGGTGATGCTGAAAGTGGAGTTCAGGCAAGAAACACCCCCGCGCTTGTCTGACTCCTTTTCCCTCCTCCCATAGAGCGATGGGAAACAACGGGTCTGCGAACGGCTCCACTGGACGCGGAATTCGCAACCACCCCCGACTCACTCCCGGCGGTGCGCCATGAGACCAAAGACAGTGGAGCCACACGAGACCCAAGCAGGGGAAGGCCCGCAAAAGCTGTACGGACTCACTCCCGGCACCGATGAAGGGCCTTCTGCTCCCATGGGCTGGTATGCTCATATTAGGGGAGAATGCCTAAGCGCCCGCCCTCCCTAAAACGAGGGCCTCTGTTTGCATGGGGAGCGGGAGGGCCCTTTGCCCCCACTTGGAGAGATAATTAAGGACCTCCTCCGCGTGATACGCTCGTTCGAAGGAACGAGGGTAGGCACCTTGTGCGTTCATTACAAGAAGAGAAAAAGCGCCAAGTTAAATTCCGGCGTATTGTTCACCATTTGAGGAGATCCTCGCAATGCGATATACCCGGCAGTTATTGTGGGCCACCACCACCGCGATGGTTATTGTGCTGGCCGCGCTTGCCCCTCAATTGCCCGCGCAACAATCAATCGGCCAGGCGTCAAGGGCATCGACTGGGAGTCGCTTACGGCGCACCAGTTCAACCTCCACTGCATCCCGCACTTTAAATTTTTCGGGCCTGACCAAAAGCTCCTTGCCGAGGGCGACAAAGCACGGGCTTTGCTCCAGCAGTGGCTGAGTCAATAGAAAAAGCGCCGCAAGGCGTTGCGGCGGGGGGTTTGAACGGCTAAGCATTCACGATATCCCTTACGTCCACCACGTACATCTGCCTGTCGCCCTCATGTGCCGAGTCAATGCACACTTTCGTTCCGTCACGACTCCATCGCGGATGTAGATCGCAGCGGATTTCTCCCTCCAGTTCCGGTGGCGCAAAGAGCCTGCCGATGTCAATCCGTGGCCCGTTGGGAACGCGATATAGGATAAGCGTTCGGGTGTGTTGCCGGTCCGGATATGTGTCCGTCAGAATCCACCGCTTGTCCGGCGAGTAGCTGCAGTGCCCGTCGCTGGTCAATATCCCTTCCCCGACAATTTCTGCCGCGCCGGTCCTGTCGGTGAACAGATAATAGTGGTCCCCTCTCCCCTCTTGCCTCGCCCACGCCAGAATGTGAGTCTCATCCCGCCATTCAAAATGAGAGACCATCCCGTCAACGACCATGTGCAGCTCAGACCCGTCCGGGTTGGCTGTAAACATCCGGTGCCATGTGGTATAGCGGTCACCGGGTTGCCTCCATCGGTGCAGGAAAACAAACCGGGAACCGTCAGGGTTTGGGAGCAGGTGGTTGAACCAGTGGGTGGCGTTTCCCATCGTCGGATGCGGCTCGAAGTGCGCCATCTGGTCCAATGAAACGATAAGGCGTGCCTCTTCGGTGCCCAGGTTCATCCACCAGATGCCGTCATCGCTTGGGTGTGGGTTGCCCTCGCCCGGGTCGGGCAGTCCGACGTACCCGTATCCCGGCCGCGTGCGCGCCACCCGGGAGAAGTTGAGACTGAGCGCCGCCTTCCCATCCCGCGTCACTGCATAGATAGGCCTCGGGAGCGTCCTCACCTGTCCGCTGTGTACATCGCGGATCTTCGAGACAAACCGGTCCCCCTCACGCGCGTTGTAGATAATAAGTCGTTTGGGGGCGCTACCCAACCACTGTAGCATCGTTCCCTGCTGCCAGTTCCATGCCGACGTCTCGTCGAGGGAAATGAAAAGGTTCCCGTCTGCAGTGTCCACCATGCCCACGACCGCGGAGTCGGCTGGCGTCGGCGGACGATTGATGAACTTGACCTCCAGCCCGAGCATGTATCGGCCCGTCGCGTCCCACTGCTGCTTGTCATAGTAGCCGAAAAAATGATGATAAGGGCCGCTTGTTACGGCCCGTGCCGAGAGAAGTTGAACCCTGTGCGATGAGTGTTCATCCTCCCGCCAGTTCACTGTATCCCCTCCTCGAGGGCAGCCAAATGCCCTTAAAAACTCAGCGGCGGCAGATTTCGCCGGAGATGTTCTCCAACCCTCTGCCGCCGTCCTCTCAAGCGGGAGGAGGCGCAGCATAATGCTGCGCCCCGACTTGATTACGCTTCACTAATCTCAATCTTGCGCCCCTTCGGCTTCTCTTCCTCGGCCTTAGGCAGGCGAACCTCCAAAACTCCGTTCTTGAACGTCGCCTTAGCCTGGTCCTCCTTCACCGCCACCGGAAGGGGGAGCTGGCGATGGAAGGAGCCGTAGTACCGCTCCTGGCAGTAGTATCCCTTGTCTTCGGTCTTTTCCTCCCGCTTGGTCTCACCGCTGATCCGCAGGACGCCGTCCTCGATCGTGACATCCAGGTCATCCTTGCTGACCCCCGGGATCTCGGCCTTCAAAACAAGGTCGTTGCCGTCCTCGTAGAGGTCAACACTCGGCGCCCAGGTCGTCGCGGCTTCAAGGGGAGTGCTACGGAAGAATTCGTCGAACATGCGGTCCATCATACGGCGCATCTCATCGAAAGGACTCAGCCAATCCTCCCGCGGATGCCACCGCTCAAGCAAACGCCTTGGTTGCCACCTTTGCAGAAGAGCCATAGCCATGCACCTCCTCGATTTTGCAGAGGCCTATATACGCTCTCGGCCTCATTTATGACATGTTTCCAACCGTCAAGGGTAACCTTGCTTGCATCCATGTCTATTAACATGATAACAATGCTATCAAGTTCCCGTCTGGAATAAAAAATTTCAGCTCCTAAGCCCCCCTCTGCTCCGTTTCTTTCGCGCCTGTACGTTTACACTCTTCTCTGCATCCACCTCCGGCCCGTGGTACCAACTGATTGGCAGCCTCTTCACCTTTAGTGACAGGCCTCCAGGCCCCGCGTCCCAGTACGAGAGTATGCTCATATCGTCCCAGAAGCACACGCTCGTGTAAGCGAAGTTATGCCCTGTCGGCTCTATATGGCGCAGGTTCTCCCATGTTTCCCCTTCGTCGCGCGAGATCATCGAAGCGTGTGGCACCCGTGCGCCCCGGCTGTCGCTGAAAATCAAGAGCAGGTCCCCGGTGGTCGGTATCCTCCGGATGCTGCAGGGTGAACACGGCGCGATGACGCCCATCGGCTCAAGCTCGCTGAACGTCTCGCCGCCGTCGCTTGAGTAGCACTTGTAGATATGCCCGAGTGTTGTCCTGCAGATCATCATCACCCGCCCGTCCTTAAGCTCGATAACTGCCGGTTCCTGTGCGCTCCCCTTCAGGTGCAGCACCTGCCCGCTGGTCTGCCAGGTTTCCCCCTCGTCATCGGAGTAGAACACCTCAAGCCCCAT